>CAZVYV010000030.1:0-17317 GCA_964630985.1 uncultured Occallatibacter sp. | reverse complement strand
CTGCTGGCAAGCGGCCAGAACTCATCGATTACCGGCACCCTGGCCGGCCAGGTGGTGATGGAAGGATTCATCCACATCCGTCTCTCGCCCTGGCTGCGCCGGATGATCACGCGCTCGCTTGCCATTATTCCCACCATCATCGTGGTTGCTTTCATGGGCGAGCAGGGAACCGAGAAGCTGCTCATCCTGAGCCAGGTGATTCTCTCCTTCCAGTTGAGCTTTGCGGTGGTTCCGCTGGTTATGTTCACGGGCGACCGCCGGAAGATGGGCGAGTTCACCAATGGCCGCTGGTTGCAGGGGCTGGCCTGGCTCACTGCCGGGGTGATTGCCGTGCTCAACGTGTGGCTGCTGGTCCAGACAGCGCTGGGCGGCTAGGCTTCGTGCTTTACCGCGAGCCGGCACGTGTTTTTTTGCAGAATTAGGGCGCGGAAGAAACAAATGCAGGTCCCCGTTCGACTCGTTCGCCGAGGGTGAACTCGCTCAGGGCAGGCTTTCGACTCCGGTCGCCGCGGCGACCTTCGCTCAGGATGACCGCCTTTCGGGCGCGACAAGTTTCGGCCTTGACGTTCCGTTTTGGTGGCGTACCCCGCTTTGGGATCGGCCGTGCCCTATCACACAGAGTTGTTATTGCGGGCCTTTAGGGGCCATGGTCCACTATCAGTACTTCTGTCGGCTCGGTCTTTGAAATCGGGGGACTGGGACCTGCTTGATGAGCAACGCAATCCAAGTCGAGGCTAGCGACACGGCCGCTTCATCCGGCTCACAAGCTCAGGCAGGTGTGGCCGAAAGGGTCTACAAGGTGGTCGCTCCCGCTGGAGGAGCCAGCCAAGAGGACCTCTACGGGTTCCGCTCGGTCATGGCGCAGCCCGCGCCCGTCGAAGATCCTGAAGCAGAGGCGAAGGAAGCCAAGTCCAAACGGGTACTGGCCATCATGCCGATCCTGTTTATTGTGGTGCTTGGCGTGCTCGCCGCCCTCCTGATTCCCAAACTGACCAAATCGAAGGCCCCAGCGCTTTACGTGGACCTTGGAACACGCCGTTTCGACTCGGCGGGGCTGGGAGCCCGGCTTATCGCCCGATGGGAAGGAAACCCCGGATATCAGCTTTACATCGATCCGCTTGATCCGCAGCAGACTGCCGGCTTCCAGGCCGTGACGGTGAATCCACCTCACCCGGTTTCAGTGGTCATTCGTCTCCTTGATGCCACAGGCGCTGTCGCCTGCCAGAAGGAAGTCGTGCTTCCCACTCCCGCGCCGTCTGCGGGCTCTTCAGACGCGACTTCTGCGGACGCTCTGGCGCCGATGCAGACGACTACCGGAGACACAGTACAGAACATTGCGGGTCCAGACGGACAGATTGCGGAGGTCACCATTACCGGCGGACTCCCCTGTTCGCTGAAGCAGTATCAGAGCCTTGCGTCGTGGGAGTTCTTCACCAACTTTCCGACGCTCGATGAGCAGGACGAGTGGCTGAAACATCACAAGCTCGGCGATGCCGCGAAGAACCGAAATGGCCATGGCTCAGACGGCGGTTTTGGATTCTCAGCCCGCGCCCTTCACTTGCCGGCCGCGATCGACGATGACGACGTGATTGTGGGCGACAACCCAGGGCAGGGCACCCTCGATACCCAGGGTGGCCGTGTGTTTCTGGTTGGAGTCATCGGAATGCGGAACCGCTCTGCTGAATGGCAGGTGTTTCCCGCCGCCGTTCATTTTCACTGCGACAAAAACGGCGCGTGTGTTCTGACCCGGGTCAATTCGCGCACCATTCTCCAGGCGCGTCTGGTGAAGTAGCCGGCTGCGCTTCAACCTTAGCGGCCGTTTTCGTTTACCTATTTCTAGTACGATGGTTGCGATGCACGTCCTGTCCGCAGCCGAGATGCAGGCCTGCGATCGCGCCACTACGGAGCGGTTTGGAATTCCCTCGACTCAATTGATGCGGGCGGCCTCTTCGGCCGTCGCGGCGCTTGCGCGCGAGCAGTTCCCGAATGCACGGCGCGTGACGGTGCTGTGCGGGCGCGGCAACAATGGCGGCGATGGCCTGATGGCGGCGCGGCTGCTGGCCGATGCCGGACTCGCTGTGACCACGCTGTTGCTGGGAGCGCCCGAAGAATTGAAGGGCGATGCTGCCGTGGCGTGGGCTGAGTTGAACAAGCCGAAGCGCGGGCAAATCCACGTGGTCGCAAACGCCCAGGCTCTGGCAGAGCACAGCAGTGCGCTCGACACCGATCTGATTGTGGATGCCGTGCTCGGAACAGGATTCAAACCTCCGCTGAAAGGCTTGGCGCTCGCCGCGTGCGAATGGTTGCAGCGAAGTCACGCGCCCATTCTCGCTGTTGACTTGCCGTCCGGCTGGCCTGCCGATGAAACGAGCGCAACTGTGGCCGGGCCGGTTTTTCCCGCCGATGCCGTCATCACCTTTACCGCGCCCAAGTGCGCGCACGTCTTTGGACAATTGACGCGGCGCTGGGATCAACCGGTGGTCGTCGCTCCAATCGGCTCGCCGGATGAGGCGATCGCTTCAGCGCTCAAGCTGGATTGGGCCGGGTCGTCGCTGTCCCTGCCACAGGCTCCGCGCCCTGCGGCGTCTAACAAGGGCAACTTTGGTCACGTGCTGGTGGTTGGCGGAACGTTTGGAACTGCCGGGGGCAAGGCCGGAGCCCCAGCGATGACCTCTCTCGCAGCCATGCGGGCGGGCGCCGGGCTGGTGACGGCTGCGGTTCCAGCGCCGGCACTCCAGGCCGTCGCATCGTTTGCGCCGGAACTGATGACGTGGCCGCTTGCGGCGACACGAGCCGGCCAGATCTCAGCGAAGAATCTTGAGAAGAAGGCACTGGCGGCGTTGACCGCTGGAAAGACAGTACTGGCAATCGGGCCGGGCTTGGGTCAGGGCGCTGAAACGGCAAAATTCGTTGCAGGACTTCTTGGCGCCTCAGCGATGCCGGCAGTCATCGACGCGGACGCGCTGAATATTCTTGCTGCAAAACCGGGTCTGCTCAAGAGGTTGGCTAAAGGACGCTTTTTGGTGCTGACGCCTCATCCCGGCGAGATGGCGCGGCTGGCCGGAATGACCGTTGCTGAGGTTCAGTCGAACCGGCTTGAGACGGCGCGCGATTTTGCGGAGCGCATGGGAGTGACACTCGTCCTGAAGGGCGCGCGGACGCTCATTGCCCATCCCGATGGCCGCGTGGCGATTAATACTTCAGGAAATCCCGGCATGGCCAAAGGCGGCAGCGGCGACTTGCTCACCGGGCTCGTTGCGGGCTTGTTGGCGCAATATCCAGATAATGCGGCGCGAGCCGTGGAGGCTGCGGTTTACCTGCACGGATTAGCCGCCGATTTGGCGGTGCGTGAAGGCGATGAACACACGCTGCTGCCCACTGATTCCCTTGCGCAACTCGCGCGTGCGTTTCAATCGCATGCGCACGATTTTGAAGTGAACGGCAAAACCGGGTATGTTTGGTTGCAGGGGAGCATTGCATGCAGCGGACCCAATGCGCATGCAGCAGCCTGAAAAGGCATTTAGCTGCCCCGCTTGAGGTTTAGCGATGACCGAAGCCGCGACTCTGGCGGAAGGCAAAACGTACGAGTTCACCACGCAAAGTGGCGCGGACACGGTTGCTGTGGGCCGCAAGCTCGCCGGCCTGCTCAAGCCTCCTCAGTTTCTTTTGCTGCGCGGCGAGCTGGGCACCGGCAAGACGACGCTGGTGAAGGGCATTGCGCAAGCGCTGGACGCAGCCGAACCCGACGAGGTCACCAGCCCCACCTTTACGCTGATCCACGAATTTGACGGATCGCGCGACGGCAAGCCCGTGAAGCTCTACCACCTCGACGTCTATCGCCTGGAGAGTGAGCGGCAATTGGAGACGCTGGGACTTGACGATCTGCTGACGCAGGACGCGCTCGTGCTGGTGGAGTGGGGCGACAAATTCAAAAGCATCAAGAAGCGCGCAACGGGTGAGATCGTGATTGCCCCTGCGGGCGGCGATGCGCGGAAGATTACGGTGACGCTGAAGGAATAGCGGGGCTTGCGGAGCTAGCGTGGTTAGCGGAGTTAGCGAGGCTACAGTGATGCCGACGTTATAGCATGACCTTTCAACCTGCGTTGCGGCTTTCTCCGCATGCCCTGCCATCCCAATCGAAGTTCAGAGTTGCCGAAACTATGAATCGCATTCCATTTGCAGAAGTGCAGGCGACGCTGGCGGGCGCGCTGCGCAAACTCGGCTTTGCTCAGGACCGCGCTGAGGTGTGCGCGCGTCTGTTTGCCGAGACCACGCAGGATGGTGTCTATACCCACGGCGTCAACCGCTTTTCACGATTCGTGACGACGATTCGCAACGGCCGCGTCGATCCCGCGGCAGAACCTGAAGTGACAGCGCGATTGGGAGCATTGGAGCGTTGGGATGGCCATCGAGGTCCGGGCAATCTGAACGCACTAGCCGCTATGAACCGTGCGATTGCTCTCGGCCGCGAGCACGGTGTGGGATGCGTGGCGCTGGGCAATACCAACCACTGGATGCGCGGCGGGACCTATGGCTGGCAGGCCGCGGAGGCTGGGATGATCGGCATTTGCTGGACCAACACCATGCCCAACCTGCCGCCGTGGGGCGGAGCGGAGCGCATCATCGGGAACAATCCGCTCATTATTGCCGTTCCGCGCGCGAACGGGCCGGTGGTGCTCGACATGGCCATGTCGCAGTTCTCCTATGGCGCTCTCGAAAGCTACCGTAAGCGCGGCGAGATGCTGCCCGTGGATGGCGGCTTCGACGCGGAAGGCAATCTTACGCGCGATCCCGGAGCCATCGAGAAATCGTGGCGACCGCTGCCCGTTGGTTACTGGAAAGGGTCTGGGCTCGCGGTTGTGCTGGATATGATTGCGGCGATGATGACTCTGGGCCAGGCGACGCATCAAATCTCGTCGGACCCGGTACTCGAAACCGCGATCTCGCAAATGTTCCTTGCGCTCAACCCCGGAGCCTTCGGGTCATCGCAAGAGGCAGACAGGATCGCCGACGCAGTTGTTGCGTCGCTGCACAACTGTGCGCCTGCGTCGGAGGGGAAAAAGGTTCGCTATCCCGGCGAAGAGACACTGCGCTTGCGTGAGGAAAATACGCGGCTCGGACTGCCGGTCGAGCCTGCTGTGTGGGCAGAGATACTGGCGATGTAGCCGGAGGCGCCGGCGGATGAAGGGAGCAATCACTTCGTTGATTGGCCGGCGTGGGTTTGAGATTGTTCGATCATGCCAACCAGGGCCGACAGGCGAATCGGATCCACGTCGCTGACAGCAACCGCTTCAAGCTCATCGGTGCTGAAGCCGATCACATGAAATCCCTCGTGTTCCCGGGAGAAGCCGTCGGGAATTCCGGTGCCCGTCTTCTGCAGCACAAAAACGGACACGCGGTGCTTGCCAATGCTGTAAAGCAGAAGTGCGGCGGGCTGGTTGCCGAGATACGTTAGATTCGCCCCCTCAAGTTTTGTGTCGTCTGGAAGATTCTCCGGCAGACTGAAGCTGAAGGGTATTTTGCCCTGGAACCAAGGTTTCACAGTGTGCCTGTCGGAAGAGATCACCTGCGGGGCCAGGTTCGATGCAAGAGTGGCAATATGCTGATCGCAGGCCTCGGTGACCAGCCCGGCGTACCTCGACGATTCGATGGCTGCCCGATACGAATTCCGCTGAATCAACGCCATGCTTCCAATGACCAGCAAGAGCGCGAATGCGATTACGCAGCCGGCGAACGCCAGTCCCCTGGTGGGCCACGGCGTGATGCGGAATGGCGCGGATCGTGAAGGAGCGTTCTCATCCTGGACTCGGAGTGCGAGCCGCTCGAGCAATTGCTGCGGCGGATTGTAGCGCTGCCCGGCTTTGGTGGTTGCGGATTTGAGAAGACTCTGGAAAAGGGCGTTCGATGTGCAGGATCGGCACTCGGCGAGGTGCTCATCCACGGAGGCGCGTTGATCTGGCGTCAGCTCTCCATCGGCAAGGCTGTTGAGAAGGGCTGGAGATAGATGATCGCTCATGCGTGGAACTCCCTGGATAGGCTACTCGAAGCCCGAAGCTCTTCGCGGAGAGCCGCTCGCGCGCGGGCAATGCGCGACATGACAGTGCCGATGGGGATATCGAGAACAGCAGCAATTTCTTTGTACTTCATCTCTTCCACATCGCAGAGAAGGACCACCTCCAGCAACGGTGGAGGCAGCTTCTCCATTGCGGCTTGAATTGCAGCACGATCACCCAGATTGATCAGACTCATCTCCGGCGTCTGGCGGTCGATCGCGCCTTCTGGAAGTGGCGCCAATCCTGATTCATTGGGATCTGCCAACTCATCTTCGAGTGCGACTGTGCTCCTGGCTGCGAGTCCAGTGCGAGATGTCAGATACGTGTTTCTGAGAATGCGGAACATCCATGCCCTGAAGTTGGTGCCGGGCTCGAAGGTGCCGAATCCGCGAAGCGCTTTCAGAAAAGTCTCCTGCACCAGGTCTTCCGCATCGGCGGGGTTGCGGGAGAGCCAGAAGGCGACGTTGTAGAGCGAAGGAAGCAGGGGCAGGGCCAGGTCTTCAAACGCGGAGGTTTGAGAGCCTGTCTCGCGAGCATGTTGCTTCCAGGGGAGCCGCACTGTTCCATGCTAATTCAACTTCTCTCCAAAGATGAGAACTGGAAATCGGCAGAATTATTCTCATTTTTTTGGGAATAAAACGCGCCGAGCCCAGTTTGCATCCCTGGAGGACTTGCCATGAAGGATGCGAATTGCCTACACCACCCGCAGCTGATTGTTGAGCCAAACAGTGCTGCTGAACCCCCGCAAGACAGTCAGGTAATCAGTGATGGAATTGACCGGCGAAACTTTCTGAGTTGCATGGCCTGGGCGGGCACAGGCCTTCTTTGGACCATGGCCGGCGGAGTGCCAACGTCCAGGCTGTTTGCCGCTACTGGCGACGGAGGCGGACACGCGGCGCACGCTGGCTCAGGCTTCAGCTTCGTCCAGATCAGCGACAGCCACATTGGATTTAGCAAGGCGGCCAACCAGGATGTGACCGGGACCCTTAAACTGGCGCTCGACAAGATCAATGCGCTGCCGGGGACGCCGGATCTCTTGCTGCACACCGGCGATATCAGCCACGCATCGAAGGCCGAAGAATTCGATACTGCGCAGCAACTCATCAAAGGCGTCAAAGCTGGAGAATTTTTTTATGTTCCCGGCGAGCACGACATCGCTACGGACGACGGCGCCCTGTATCTGGAACGGTTTGGGAAGGGAACAAAGGGCACTGGGTGGTACAGCTTCAACCACAAAGGCGTGCACTTCATCGGGCTCAACAACTGCCAGCAGGTAGACGCCATGGGATTGCTCGGCGCCGATCAACTGAGCTGGCTCAAGTCGGATCTGGCGTCGCTTTCGGCTTCGACGCCCATCGTGATCTTTGCGCACATTCCGCTATGGATGGTGTATCCGGAGTGGGGTTGGGGCACGCCGGACGCAGCGGAGGCACTCACCTACCTGAAGCGTTTTGGCTCAGTCACAGTGCTGAATGGGCACATTCACCAGGTGGTGCAGAAGGTGGAGGGCAATGTTGCGTTCCATACCGCGATGTCGACCGCGTTCCCCCAGCCCGCTCCGGGCACGGCCCCGCACGCAGGGCCGATGGTGGTCCCCGCCGGTAAGTTGAAAAGCGTGTTAGGCATTACGCAAGCGAAGTATGTGGGGCGGCATAGTCCTTTGGCCATTGTGGATTCTTCGCTGGCGGAGGAGGCGTGAAACGGGCTCGCGCTGTGCTGATTTATTGCGTGATTGCATGCGCGGCTTCGCTGCTGCTGGCCCGCATTCATCCTTTTGGAAACGCGGGCCTATATGCCGCAAAGGACGCGCAGGTTCCTTTCATGGACCACGCGTCCGCACCTCAGGAAGTGCGCGAGATGCTTTCGGCCAAGTGCGCAAACTGCCATTCTGCGCAGACTGAGGCGCCGATTTACGGGCGGTTTGCTCCGGCGTCGTGGCTGATGGAGCGGGACATCGTCGAAGCCCGCAGGGCCATGAATCTGTCTCGGTGGGACACCTACTCCGTGGATGAGCAGCAGACGCTCGCAGCCAAGATCGTGCGCGAAGCGAAAGAGCATGAGATGCCGCCACCTCAATACCGATTGATACATCGGAACAGTCGCGTCACTGGCCCCGATCTGCTGATGTTGGCCGCCTGGGCTCGTAATTCCGAGGGCTCTTCGTCGGGGCAGGCGGACACTCCGGGTGGAGGGGGTGATCCAACACGAGGGGCGGCACTCTTCGAAAAGCGTTGCTCAGGATGCCATTCACTGACTCAAAATCACCAAGGGCCGAGACTGCAGGGCGTCTACGGCCGCACGTCTGGCTCGATCGCGGACTATGACTACTCTCAAGGATTGCGAAAGGCAAACGTGGTCTGGGATCAAACAACACTGGACAAATGGCTGACGGATCCCGATTCGTTCATCCCGGGCAACAACATGGACTTCCTCGTTGCGAAGCCACAGGATAGACAGGACGTGATTAGTTATCTGAGGCAGATTTCAGGCAGGTGAGGGGTTTTGGGATTGCTTTGTGGCCGCAAAACACGGGCTCCGCTCAGAACCCCATGATGTTGTAGCCGCAGTCGACGTAGATCACTTCACCTGTGACGGCGCTGGCCAGGTCGCTCGCGAGATAGAGAGCGGTACCGCCGACTTCAAGCTGATCCACATTGCGATGCAGCGGAGCGCGCTCGCTGTGGGCTTTGAGCATGTCACCCAACGCGCCCACGCCGCGTGCCGCCAGCGTCTTGATCGGTCCCGCGGAAATTGCGTTCACGCGAATGTTTTTTGGGCCGAGCTCAAAGGCGAGATAGCGCACGGCCGACTCGAGCGAGGCCTTGGCGAGGGCCATCACGTTGTAGTGAGGCACAACCTTTTCGGCGGCGTAGTAAGTCATGGTGATGATGCTGCCGCCCTCGGTCATCAGCGGCACCGCGCCGCGGGTCACCGCGATCAACGAGTAGACGCTCACGTCATGCGCGATGCGAAAGCCCTCGCGGCTGGTGTTGATGAATTCACCTTTCAAGTCTTCGGCGGGCGCGTAGGCGACGGCGTGCACCAGGATGTCAATCTTGGCGTACTTGTCCTTCAACGCGGCAAACAGCGCTACGATTTCCTGATCGTTGGAGACGTCGCATTGGAAGCCGCTTGCGCCGGAGAGATCGTTGATGAGATCCTCGGCCTCGGCTTTCATGCGCTCGTTCTGGTAGCAGATGGCCAGAGTGGCGCCGGCCTCGTGGAGCTTCTGGGCGATGCCCCATGCGATGGAGCGCTTGTTGGCCAGCCCAAAGACCACGGCTGTCTTGCCTGCCAAATTGATCATGCTGCTTTGAACCCTCCAAACCTCTAATCCAAAAGGGGAAACGGCGGAGTCGCGCCGCTTTTCAGAATACCAGAGCGATTTTCGTTCGCAGATGCAAAGCGTGGTTCATCCGCCGTGCCCGGTTTACCCGCCTAAATCGACCAGCTCAACACGGCCCACGGGACGCCCCAGGAACCGCGGGCCGAGGCGTTCGAATTTCTCCACGGAGTCAGTAGCGAAGCAGCGGACCTCAGTTTCCTGCGGGATTCCGCCCGTAGTCGGCGTTCCCTGGCCATTGATCATTCCTGCGGCAGTCTGGGCCACCGACTCCGCGGAATCAATCACCTTTGCGCCAGGCCGCACGGCACCTTCAAAGAGCGACCGCAGGAGCGGGTAGTGCGTGCAGCCGAGCACGAGCGTATCCGGATTCATATTGCGGGCCGCAGCCTCGGCCCGGAGTTCATTCAGATAAATGTCAATCACTTCGGCCGTCACCGGGTGATCGGTCCAGCCCTCTTCGACCAGCGGAACGAGCAATGGGCAGGCCTTTTCAATGATGCGCAGGCCATGAGCCGCGCAGGCCGATGTATACGCGTGGCTGTGCACAGTGGCCTCGGTGGCGACAACGAGGACATCTCCTGTATGCGATGCGGCGCGAGCGGCCTCGGCGCCGGGCTCAATGACGCCCAGCACGGGAACAGAAACGGCGTCCTGGATGGCATCGAGCGCCAGCGCGCTGGCGGTGTTGCATGCGATCACGAGGAACTCGGCGCCATGCTCATTTACTAGAAACTGCGCGCTCTGCGCGGCGTATCGTGCGATGGTGCGTCGCGACTTGGAGCCATAGGGCAGGCGCGCCGTGTCGCCGAGAAAAGCGAAGCGGGCGCCTGGAAGCCGTTCGATGAGCGAGCGCAGCACGGTCAAACCGCCAAAGCCGGAATCGAAAACGCCGATCGTTGGTGCCATGCTTCTAGGGTAGCGTCTGCCGGCGGGGTGCGTCGCGGCGCACTAGTTCGTCGCGCGCGGATCTCTCCTCATCGCCCAATCCTTCTGAGATATGCATTCAGTTCCTCGTCCGCGGGGGCAGCAGTACACACTCCTGGCCGCTCGTAGAGGCAGACTCCCTCCCAGCACTGCGACCGCCCGAATCCGGGCGGAAGCCCAGGTGAATCAGCCGGTGCGATCAGTGCATTGATTGCAGGAGCATCTTTGGCGAGCTGCGCGGCGCTCTCCAGCGGAATGATCGGCACATCGCGATGAAGATGCGCGTACCCTCCGGACTGCCACCAGATCGCTTGGTAGATTCCCACTCCACATACAGCGGGCTCGCGGCTCAGTCGATCGAATGCGCCATCGCCCCAGCGGGTCTTGAACCAGTCCGCACAGTGCGCCGCAAGCAGCGCCGACGAGATGAAAAGGAACGCAACACTGATGGCCACAACCCACCTGGGATTGTCGAGGAATCTCATTCCTGCCTTGATCTCGTCGAGGAGATCGACAATGCCCATCGAGGCCATGGTGATTGCCGGGGCGAGAATCGGGTAGATGAAGCGAATCTCCTTGTGCGGGATCACGCTGTGCGAAACCACAACGATGGCGCAGAAGATGGCGAGGAACGGGCTTCGCCGCGCGCCATGAAAGAGAAGCAGGACAGCCGGACCAAGCAAAACCAGGAGCACTAGCGCATACCAGTACCAAGGCTGAACGAGCGTGAGCTCTTTGCCCGGGCCGCTCACAACGTTTTCTTTGTAGTAGAGGATGAACGACTGCCACGGATAGGACCAGGTCATCCAATCGACTGCCCCGAAGAAAAGAACAGGAATCAGTGCTCCCGCCGCCACCGCGGGAATTCTGGAGCGCCAGCGGGGATAGCAAAAGTAAACCATCGCAAACAAAAGCGCCGGCAGTAATTGGATACGCAGGCAGGCTGCCAGCGCACAAAGAAACCCTGCCAGGAAAAGCCGCTTTCGTTCGCCGAATTTTTCGCCGTACACGCCAAGAAAGAGCCCGGGCAACAGAACATGAGCGGCAACGACTTCATAGAGCGCTTTGGGCGCAAAATAAACGAACCCGAAAAAAAAAGAGCACGCGAGCGCCGCGATGATCGCCGCGGGCGTACCGCTGACGCGCTTTGCCCACGCGTATCCGAACCAGATTGTGACCAGAGAGATCAGCGAGAGCACGACCGCCGTTCCAATCACGTAGCCGGATGAAGCCGTTCCCATCCAGGCGGTGGCGCGCATGACTCCGGCAAGAAATGTGGGAAAAACCCAGGAGCGAATCCCCAGCCGCCATTCCCACGAGATGACGCCATAACCAAACACCAGCCTGTGCGCAGGCTCGAGCGTCTGAAAAATCTCATCGGGAAAGAAGACATTGGGCGAGGCGACCGCAAGGCCAATTCGGAGCGCGAACGCAGATCCGAGCAGCGTGGCCCACGCGAAAATCTTCCTGGCGCGTGTCACTGCCGTCCCCCTCCAACTGCCGCAGTGTTTTCGCTGGTCAAATAGGTGCGCATCAGATCGGCGTGGCCGGCGAGACTCGCGCGCGGTTGGCCGTCGACAAGAAATCGCACTTCGGTCACGCGGGGCAGATTTGCGTTCAGCGTTGCGCAGATGGAAAGCACGGTGAGCGATTCGGTCTCGAGGCCCGACGGATGCCCGGCGACAAACGCGCCTGTCAGGTTAACCACCGCAAGCTGCGATCCGTCGGGGGCGCTCCTCCCGTTCGCGTCCACGATGGGTAGGAGAAAGACTTCTGCGATCGAGCTTGCCCCGCCGGGCACGGGATGAGTGGACTCAGGCGCCGCGTACAGTTCGAGCAACCTGCCCAAGATGGCCCGCGCACGAGACTCAGAGTTCTGCGGCAAAGGCAGCGTGAGTATCCGGGGCTGGACGGTGTTATCGGCATCGTTGGCCACCATGAGCGTGGCTTGCTCTGCCGGCGCCACCTGTGGCGCGTGTGTCGGAGCCGAATCCTCGCCCCGGAGCAGGCGATCGTGCGCGCGTCGCAACTGGTTCCAGAGCAACACGCCCATGATGGCAGAGGCCGCGAATAGAAAGATGAAGAGGACGGTCTGGTGGCGAGGGATCACGGCTGGTGGCCCTCCCGCGTTTCCGATCGCCACTCCACCAGGGCCGCGGCGAGTGCGTCTGCTACACGCGCCTGATAGTCCGCATTGTCGAGGCTCGCTGGTCCCTGGGTATCCGACGATTGATCCGGCGCGATCTCAATGGCTACAGCCGGACAGGTCATGCTGTCGATAGCAGGCAACGCAGTGCGTCCCAGGGAGACAGGCACGTTGGCATGCGAAAGGGCCGAGTTCACAACACCGGCCAGAGAGATGCTGCGCATGATCCATGCCGCCTGAGCTGTCTTCCATGGCAGAAAGCGCGCGTCAAATCTCGCGTTTTGGACCGGGGCCAGCGAAGAGACAAAAAGGTGCACGCCGGAGCCGCTCGTCGCAGCGTGCAGACTCAGGCAGGCTTGGGAATTGGCGTGGTCGGCAATGTCGGCGCGGCGATCTGGGTCAACGCCGGCGTCGGAATCGCGCGTCGTCACCACGGCGAACCCGCGTGCAGCGAGCAGAGAGCGGAGCCGGATGCCAAAGGCCAGCGTGAACGCCTTTTCAGTCTCGTCACCGATATGAGCGCCCGAGTCATCACCGCCATGCGCCGCATCCAGCACCACCACAAAGCGCGCTGGAGCAGGAGGAGATTGAGCGAAAGCCGCGGGGCACACAGCGAAGGCGAGGAAAGGTACTATTGCTCTAAGAAATGCACGAAATGCAGGTCCTTCGACTCGTCCTCGCTGAAGCGGGACTCGCTCAGGATGACAGCCGGTTTTTTGAAATGCAGGTCCTTCGACTTCCTCGTCCCGCCGGGGCGGGACTCGGTCGCTCAGGATGACCGGTTGAGGCGAATGCGGGCCCACCCTAGCCGCAAAAACGAAGGCGCGGCGAGGGTGGGGCACCCGGGCCTGTGGTGTGTTGAGAGAGGGTGAATTGGGGTTCGTGCTTCCCGCCCAAGCGAAGCTTGGACGGGGCACCCTAATTTGTGATGGGTGAGGCGAAAGACAAATGCGGGTGCTTCGAATTCGGTCTTCGCGCCGGGGCGGGACTGGGTTAGGATGACCGATCTGCGATGCCGTTCGCATCGGTTCGAGCGGCCGCTCTTTCCGAACCTCAATCGAGCGCATAGATGGCCAGGCCACTGAGCAGCTTGGGGAAAAAGTCCGTGGATTTTTGCGGCATCACCTCTCCGGCGAAAGCAACTTCTTTCAGTTGCTCCATAGTCACCGGTTTGGTGAGGAAAGCAATATCTGCCTCGCCATTGCGTACTTGTGCCACCGCTTCCTCGGCGTCGCGCAGATAGCGCAGGTTGGTCTGCTCGCGCACTTTCTCCGCATCCAGACCCAGCAAGCGCTCAAAGATGACGGAGTGCAATTGAGTCAGGTCGAGTTGCCGCTGACGGTCGGGCAGACTGGCCAGGGTTTCGGCCATTACATCCGGCTTGGCGCGCAGAAGAAACGCACCGGCAACAGTGATGGCCACGAAGGCCGTTCCCTTTTCGCGCGATAGCTCTTCAATAAACGACGCGGCTTCGAGTGGCGGCAACGGTTTGACCTCGAAGTACGCCTCGGCGGCCTTGAAGAACGGGGTCGCGAAAAAGCCGTTGAGACCGTGCACGACCCGGTGCGTGGGCAAAACCACCAGCCCGTCCGAGTCCATGTTGACGAAGGTCATCATCACTGCGGCCTCGGGGAATTCTGGCTGCGGCAACTGCTGCGTATTCGAGCCGCTTTTCCCATGAGCTGTGCCATGGTGCTCTTTGGAGTACTTGAGCGCCGTCTCGTAGCGGTGGTGACCGTCGGCGATGATGAGCTTCTTGTCGCTCATGGCTGTCACCAACAGGCGGATGGCTGCGGGATTATTTACCCGCCAGAGCCTGTGCTGAACGCCATACTCGTCGGTGACCTCGGCATCCGCGGCATCATTGTCGTCGTAGAGAATCTTTTCAACGCTGCCGGCGGGGTCAGAATAAAGCATGAAGATCTGACCGAAGTGCGCACGCGTTGCCTTGAGCAGGTTGAGCCGGTCGCTCTTCGGTTTCGACAGGGTCTGCTCGTGGCGAAACACGACCTGGTCGGCATATTCGTGGAGCTTGCCCAGTGCGATGAATCCGCGCCGTTCCTTCTCGACCTCTGTGCCGGGCACCTTGAAACGCTGGGCGTACGCAAACACGCATGGCTCGTTTTCCTGAACCAAAATGCCTTGCTCGCGCCAGGCTCGGAAATCCTGCGCCGCGCGGGTATATACGTTTTCGCCCTTCTCCGCGTCAAATAACTCAGGCAGTCCCAGGATGATGCGGACAAGGTTGAAGGGGCTGCGCTGGTAGTACGCCTGTTGCATGGCCGGCGTGATCTTGTCATAGGGTTGCGTGACCACATCTTCCAGGCGAACCGAGGAGGGATTGTAGCGCCAGGCACGAAAAGGATAGATACGAGCCATGAGGAAGGTCTTGCTCTCCGCGAATGTGAGGATTTTGAGTTTTTTTGATGCCGTACTGCACATTGAAGTACGCCAGTCGGCCCAGCCTCGATTGTATCGCAGCGCTTGACGCGGACGGCCTGTTTCGGCTCTCGTGTTCGCGTCGTGCGGGTGACAATCTGCTGACAGCAACGTCATGCCAATGGTGGTAATATCGCCTTCAACCCTCCGTGGTGCCTCATGAGGACGCTTCCCCAGCACGTGGCTCAAACAGGGGCAGGCCAGCTCGCCTTCTTTCGGCGCTGTGCCCCGTTTCACCGCCATGTTTGGATGGGGGTTCTGGCAGCGGTCTTCTGCCTCGCGCAGCTACGCGCGCAGGAAGATCAACTCAATAAAGTGCACGTCGAACCGCCGTCGGCGACAACGGCCCCTGCGGCCGAGCCGAGGGGCGCGGAGGCAGCGCCTGAAACGGGCACGGCGTCGCTTCACATTCATCCCGGCTCATTTATCCGCATGAATGTAGATATGGTGCTGGTCCCCGTTACTGTCACCGACCCGTTAAACCGGCTGGTGACGGGTTTGGAAAAAGAGGATTTCCAGGTTTACGAAAATAGCGGCGAGGAGAAAATCGCCAGTTTTGCAAGCGAGGATGCCCCGGTTTCCATCGGCATTATTTTTGACCTCTCCGGCTCCATGACCTCCAAGCTGGTCCGCGCACGCGAGGCAATCCTGCAGTTCATCAAAACGGCAAATCCCCAGGACGAGTTCTTCGTGATTGGATTCAACGACCGCCCAGAGTTGATCGAGGACTTCACCAGCTCCGTGGACGATATTCAGGCCAGGCTGGCCACAGTTGAGGCCGGCCACCGCACGGCGCTGCTCGATGCGATCTATTACGGCATCGCCAAGATGAAGGACGCTCACCACGAGCGCAAGGCATTGCTGGTGGTCTCCGATGGAGGCGACAACCGATCCCGCTATACCGAGGGTGAGGTGCGATCGGCAGTGCGCGAAGCGGACGTGGAGATCTACTCGATCGGCATCTTCGATCCCTACGCGCCGACCCCAGAGGAGCGTACGGGGCCACAGCTTCTTGACGACATCAGTTCCGCGACCGGTGGGCGGCTCTTCCGTGTCGACGACGTGGACGAAATGAGTGACATTGCCGAAAAAATCTCTACTGAGCTGCGCAATCAGTATGTGATCGGCTACAAACCTGGGGACCTGACCCGCGATGGCAAGTGGCGTAAAGTGAAGGTGAAGGTGAATCCGCCTCCAGGCCTTCCTCCGCTTACGGTTTATGCTCGCACCGGCTACTATGCGCCTCTGCAATAACGCGATTTTGGTTTCCATTTTTGTCGCCGCCGGGCTTGCTCTACCCGCGCAGCAGACCCCGCAGCCACAAGCTTCAACAAAGGGGAATCCGCCGCCAACGGTCGATACCGACCCCGTGCGCTCGCCTGATGTTGTGACTCCGTCTCCCTCCGCAGGCCCCCTGAAAAAGGAGGGTGAGGGCTATCTGCTCCATACCGACGTGGAGGAAGTGGTGCTCAACGCCACCGTTCTCGACGGCGGCAATCTGGTACAAAACCTCACCAAGGACAATTTCACCATTTACGAAGACGGAGTGAAGCAGACTCTGATCAGCTTCCAGCACACCGATCTGCCCGTCTCCCTGGGTCTGGTAGTCGACAACTCCGGGTCGATGTACCGCAAGCGGCCTTCGGTGAACAAATCCGCGCTGGACCTCGTCGAGGCATCTAATCCGCAGGATGAAGCTTTTGTGGTGAACTTTTCCGACGAGGCATTTATCGATTGCGATTTCACGGCAAATATCGGCAAGCTGCGCGACGGGCTATCGCACATCGATTCCCGCGGAGGCACCGCGCTCTACGATGCCGTGGTGGCATCGGCGGATAAGCTGGTGGCCGACGCCAAGCGACCCAAACAGGTACTTGTCCTGATCACAGATGGAGAGGACAACGCGTCGAGTCAGAACCTGGAGCAGACCATTGAACGCGTGCAGCAGCTTTCCGGACCGGTGATTTATTCGATTGGGCTCCTCTTTGGCGACGAGATGAGCCGCGCCGAAGTGCGCAATGCGCGGCGTGCTCTCACTTTGCTCTCAAGTGAGACTGGCGGCATGGCTTTCTTCCCCAAATCGATTGACCAGGTGGACCAGATTGCTGCCGAAGTGGCACGCGATATCCGCAGCCAGTACACGCTGGACTACCACTCGACAAAGCCGACGACCGTCCCAGGTTTTCGGCGTGTGGAAGTAACCGCTGAGTCCAAGGGATCGGGCAAGCTGACGGTTCGAACTCGAACCGGCTACTTCCCATCCGTGCGCACTTCCAAGCAGGCTGCGTCGGTAGAGAAGTAGGTTGCGAAAATGGCCGATGAGCCCGAGCGCGAAACACAACTGAAACAACTGGAGCACCTGAAAGCCATGGGCGAAAAAGCCTATGACGATATGTATGAGGCGCACTC
>CAZVYV010000029.1:0-17362 GCA_964630985.1 uncultured Occallatibacter sp. | reverse complement strand
GCCGAGTGCCAGGCAAAGCTCAACGACAATGGTTATCTCAGCGCCTTTCCTACTGAATTCTTTGATCGGCTCGACCAGCGAAAGAATGTCTGGGTGCCTTTCTACACCATGCACAAAATCATGGCCGGCCTCTATGACATGAAGACGCAGGCCGGCAACGATCAGGCTTTTGACGTGGTGGTGAACATGGCCGGCTGGGTTGACGCCTGGACCGCGGCAAGGACTGAAGCGCACATGCAGGAGATCCTCAACACCGAATATGGCGGCATGAACGAGGTTCTCTACAACATCGCCGCCCTCACCGGCGACGACCGCTGGGCCCGCGTCGGTGACCGCTTCACCAAGAAGGTCTTCTTTACCCCGCTGGCTCTCCGCCACGATGCACTCAAGGGCCAGCACATGAACACTCATGTCCCGCAGGTGATCGGCGCAGCGCGCCGCTACGAAATCAGCTCCGATTACCGCTTCCGCGACGTGAGCCGCTTCTTTTTCGAAACAGTTTCTGAAGCCCGAACCTATTCGACTGGCGGATCGAGCAACAACGAGCACTGGCTCGTCGATCCCGATCATCTGGCGGCCGAAAAGAAGGTCAGCGCGAATCACCAGGAATGTTGCTGCTCCTACAATATGATGAAGCTCGCGCGGCACCTATATTCATGGGATCCCAACAGCCGCTATATGGATTACTACGAACGGAACCTTCTCAACCACCGCCTCGGCGCCATCGAGCCTGAGACCGGACACACAACCTACTTTCTCTCGCTTGCCCCGGGAGCCTGGAAGACGACCTGCACCGAAGACAGTTCCTTCTGGTGCTGCACGGGAACCGGCGTTGAAGAATACTCCAAGCTGAATAACACCATCTATTTCCACGACGACGACTCGCTCTACGTCAATCTTTACTTCGCGTCGACAGTCGACTGGAGGGATCGCGGCATCCGGCTCAAACAAAACACGAGCTTCCCTGAAAGCGACCGAACCGAGCTCAACATCGAGAAGACCCCCGAAACCGAGTGGACGCTGCGCATTCGCATTCCCTCCTGGACGACAGCGGCAAATCTTGTAGTTGTCAATGGCAAGCGGCTGGAGGTGTCCGGCACGCCGGGCAGCTATCTCGCGATCACTCGCATTTGGAAGGCCGGTGACCTCGTTCAACTTACGCTCCCAATGCGCATCACTGCGGAGCCGTTGGCCGATGACCGCTCGCAGCAAGCATTTCTTTACGGGCCGCTCGTGCTGGCTGGGCAATTTCCAAAGAACGGCCTCGAAGAAGATCTGAAGCACAACCAGGGACCGGTGATCCATGACGCGCCGCCCATTGAGGTCCCCACTCTCCAAGCTAGCGGCGCCGACCCCAGCTCCTGGGTCCGGCCGGTTCCGGGCGAAGCTCTCACATTTCGGGCAGTCGCAAAGGACCGCGAAATCGACCTGAAACCCCTGAACCAAAGTTGGCAACGGTTTGCCGTCTATTGGACTGTATCGTAGCCAAGGAAGCAGGCCGTAAGCCCTAGGTTGGGCTTGAATCGAGCCGTCGCTCTGTCTGAAATCGCTCCTTAGTTGAGCCTCATATTTCCTCGAAATTTTGCTTGCATACTTATGCAATCTTGGCGTATATTTATTCAAGCGCGGTTTCCTGCCGGGAACCGCGCCTTTGCTTTGCCTGCGTAAAGAGACGGTGCCAGGGAATGAATGCGCAACGCCTAGACGTAATCCGCGAAGTGTTGGCCAGCTCGCCGGTCGCGAGCCAGGACGAGCTGCGCCGCAAGTTGCGCCGCCGCGGCATTCACGTCACCCAAGCCACACTCTCGAGGGACATTCACCAACTTCGGCTCTCAAAGGGGCCGGGCGGATATTCGCTGCCCAATGGACACGGGACCGCAACCATCGCGGGAGCGGAAGAAGAAGATCAGCCTCCCTCTGTCAATGAAATGATCGACAGCTTCGGCTTGCGTGTGCGCCAGGCGATGAATCAAGTGGTTCTGAGCACCGCGATGGGCGGCGCGCAGCCGGTTGCAGCGGCGCTCGACCGCGAAGAGTGGCCGGAAGTCATCGGCACGATCGCCGGAGATGACACGGTACTGATCATTTGCACGGATTCGCGCCACGCGACTGAAGTCGCAACGCGCCTGAGAGCGATGCTCGAAGTATGACGAAGACCATACAAACCGCGGTTGTGGGAGTCACCGGCTACGCCGGCGCCGAGCTGGCGCGGCTGCTGTTGCATCATCCCCGCCTGAAGAATCATCCGCCGGTCTTCGCCGGGCGCGTCGAGGCTAAAGATCTTGTGCACGGTGGCGTTCCGCTCATCGAGATTCATCCGCAGCTCGCAGACAATGCCGGCGCCGCCAACCTGAAGCTTGAACCGTTTTCGTGGGAGTTACTCTCTACGCTTGGAGTCGACGTGCTCTTCCTCGCCACTCCGCATGAACAATCGCGCGAGTGGGTCCCCGAGGCGCTCAAGCGCGGGCTGCGTGTCATCGATCTGAGCGGCGCATGGCGGTTGACTGAGCCGGCCAATCGCGCGGTGTATGCCTTTGAGGACGAAGGCTCCGACCTTGCCGAGGCCACGCAGGCGCAGGCCGTCTACGGCATGCCGGAATTTCATCGCCAGCAGATCGCATCCGCGCATCTCGTCGCCAATCCCGGTTGCTATGCAACTTCGGTCATTCTTGCGCTCAAGCCTCTCGTTGCGGAAGGCCTCATCGATCTCGAGCGCGGAATTGTGGCCGATGCCAAAAGCGGCGTCAGCGGGGCCGGAAAGGTTCCCACCGCCAGAACACATTTCATGTACGCGGCTGACAATTTTTCGGCCTATGGCGTGTTTTCGCATCGCCATACCGGCGAGATTCTTGAGGAAATCGGCGTTTCGAGTTGCCAGATTGTTTTTACTCCGCACCTTTTGCCGATTCCTCGTGGAATTCTTTCGACAATTTACGTCCACTTCGCGAAACCTCAAACACATGAGAGCGTTGCGAAAGTCTATCGCGAGTTTTTTGCAGACAGCCCGATGGTCAGGCTTTACGAAAAGGCGCTGCCGCAGATTCAGTACTCGGTGCGGACCAACTACGCTGACATTGGATTTCAGCTCGACGCAAGCGGTAAGCGCGCGGTCATTGTCAGTTGCCTTGACAACCTCCTGAAAGGCGCTGCCGGCCAGGCGGTCCAGAATCTGAACGTAATGCAGGGCTGGCCCGAATCGGAGGGTCTCGCATGAAACGCGCCGTGGAGGGCTTTGAATGAAGTACGTCGTCAAATTGGGAGGTGCCGGCCTCGAGTCTCCATCGCTGCTCGATAGCTGCATGCGCGCGATCACCGACCTTGTGCGTGACGGCAATCAGGTTGCAGTCGTTCACGGAGGCGGCGTGCAGTTGACCCGCACCCTCAAGGCGCTGGGCAAGCAGAGCGAGTTCATTGATGGCCTTCGCGTCACCGACGCGGAGACGCGCGACGTGGCTCTGATGGTCTTTGCTGGCCGCGTGAACAAAAGCCTGGTTGCAGCGCTCGGCGCGCTCGGACAGCCGGCGGTCGGCCTCTCCGGCGGTGACGGATTGCTCTTCCGTGCGCGCAAGAAACGCACCGCGCCCGACCTTGGGTTCGTAGGCGAGATCGCGGCGAGCGATCCCCGTTGGCTTGACGCCGTCTGGCAGTTGAATGGCGTTCCGGTCCTTTGCTCCATGGCCCTTGGATTCGACGGCGAGTATTACAACATCAACGCTGACGAGATGGCCGCCGCCTGCGCCGTCGCCTGTCACGCCGATGCGCTCGTTTTTCTCACTGATGTTCCCGGCGTGAAAGGCGCGAACGGCGAAGTGCTGCGCTGGCTTTCCATCGATCAAATTGCAGAAATGACCAAAACCGCGGTGATCTCAGGTGGCATGTTGCCCAAGTTGAGCGCATGTCGAGAGGCGCTTCTGAACGGCGTGAAGCGCGTACGAATTCTTCCCGCCGAAGCTGCAAGCTCGCTGCCTGATTTGTGCAGTTCGCGCATAGTCCATGGCACCGAAGTGATGGTTGCGTAAGGAGGTTTTTTAGGAAATGAAACTCGAAGAGATTCGCGCTGCGGAGCAGAGGCTTCTCCTCTCAACCTACGATCGGAGTCCGGTCCTGTTTGTGGGCGGCGAAGGTGTCTACATCCAGGACGAGAACGGTACGAAGTACCTCGACCTGCTCAGCGGCATCGGCGTTAATGCGCTCGGCTATAACCACCCGGCAATCGTTGATACGATCGCTCGGCAGAGCCGAGCCCTTATCCACACGTCGAACCTCTATTATCACGAGGGCCAGGCTGAGCTTGCGTTGCGCCTCACTGAGCGCACCGGCCTCGACCGTGCCTTCTTCGCCAACACCGGCACCGAAGCCTGGGAGGGCGCGCTCAAGCTTGCGCGTGCCTATGCGGGCCTCAGGCGCAGCGAGGGCGCACAAATCGGAACGAAGTTCCTCGCCCTTGAGCAGAGCTTCCACGGCCGCACTTTTGGCGCCATGTCCACAACCTATAAGGCAAAATACCGTGAGCCATTTGCGCCGGCTGTTCCGGGCGTCGAGTTTGTGCGCTTCAACGACGTCGCCGATCTGCGCGCCAAGTTTTCCAGCGACGTCTGCGCCATCCTTGTCGAAGCTATTCAAGGTGAAGGTGGCATTCGTCCATTGACGCAGGAATTCTTTGCCGAAGCGCGCGCACTCTCGAGCTCAACCGGCGCGCTGCTCATCGTCGATGAGATTCAATCGGGCATGGGCCGCACCGGAAAATGGTGCGCCTATGAGCATTACGGAATCCTTCCTGACGTCACCACTTTCGCCAAGCCTCTCGCCGGGGGCCTCCCGCTTGGAGCGGTCCTATGCACTGAAGAGGTCGCTCGCGTCATGCACGCAGGGATGCACGGCACCACCTTTGGCGGCGGACCGTTGGCCTGCGCCGTCGGCATCGCCGTCATTGACGCCATCGAAAAAGAAGGCCTGCTCGCTCATGCAACCGAAGTCGGCGACTATTTTCAGGATTCACTGCGCGCGCTCGCCTCCCGCCACGAAGCCATCGTCGACGTCCGCGGCAAAGGCCTGATGATCGCCGCCGAACTCGATTCAGCGGAACTTGCCAAGCTCACGGTAGCCGAAATGATGAAGCGCCGCATCCTCATCAACTGCACCAGCGACACGGTGCTGCGTTTCCTGCCACCCTACATTCTCAAGCGCGCTCACGTCGACACAGCGATTGCCGCGCTCGACGAGATTTTCACTGTAAACGCTGCGGCTCGCCGTGGCGAGCCCGTAGGAGGTCACCATCATGGCTAGCAGAACAACCCTTGAACGTAAAGATCTCGACCGGAAAGAGCCCGCGCTCCCCGTCGAGAAGGACCCCGACGTCCATGCCGCGGCCGCGCGCATGGCAGGCGAGGATCTCTGCTCCATCTTCGATCTCTCCAGTGCTGAAGTGCGTGCCCTCATGAAGCTGGGTCACGACGTCAAGCAGAATCCCCGCGAGTATCGCCGCGCGCTCGATTCGAAGCAGATGGTGCTCATGTTTGAAAAGGCGAGCCTGCGCACGCGCCTGGCCTTCGAGGCCGGCATCAACACCATGGGCGGCAATGCGATTTTCGTCGACCAGACCAACTCGCCGCTCGGTGAGCGCGAAACCATCGCAGACGTCGCAAAGAATCTCGAGCGCTGGGTCGACGTGATCGTTCTGCGCACCTACGCGCACGACACCATCACCGAGATGGCCGCCAACTCGCGCGTGCCGGTCGTCAACGCGCTGTCTGACATCGAGCACCCGTGCCAGGCGCTCGCCGATTTCATGACGCTTGAGGAACACTTCGGCACCGCCGTTGGGCTCAACTTCACCTACGTCGGCGACGGCAATAATGTATGTCACTCGCTGATGCTGACTGGTGCGCAGTTGGGCGCCAACGTCACCGTAGCCACACCGCGCGCCTACTCGCCCAAGCCCGACATCGTCGCCGCCGCGCGCGAAATTGCCCAGCAAAATCACGGCGAGTTGCGGCTGATACAGGATGCACGCGCAGCCGTCGAAGGCGCCGACGCCGTCTACACTGACGTTTGCGTGAGCATGGGCTTCGAGCACGAGTCGACCAAGCGCGCTCCCATCTTCCGTCCCTACCAGGTGAATGAGGCACTGATGTCCAAGGCCGCATCGCACGCAGTCTTTATGCATTGCCTGCCTGCGCGCCGCGGAGAAGAAGTGACCGACGCTGTCATTGACAGCCCGCAATCCATCGTCTTCGATCAGGCCGAGAATCGCCTGCACGTTCAGAAAGCGTTGCTGCTGTTGCTGCTTGGTGGATTCGTGAACGTGGAGAAGTTTCAGTAGCGAGTTCGTAGTTCACAGTTACCCAGTGCCTCGCGCTCGGGCATCGGAAACTAAGAACTACGAACCAAGAACTGTGAACTTAAAGGAGATCATGTCCGTAATTCTCGAATCTCTGCCCATCGGCCAAAAGGTCGGCATCGCCTTCTCCGGCGGGCTTGATACCTCCGCAGCTCTGCACTGGATGAAGCAGAAGGGCGCGATCCCTTACGCCTATACAGCCAATCTCGGCCAGCCCGACGAAACCGACTACGAATCCATTCCGCGTGCAGCCCTGGAGTATGGCGCAGAAAAAGCTCGCCTTGTCGATTGCCGAGGTCCGCTCGTGCGCGAAGGCATCGCTGCGCTTCAGGCTGGAGCTTTTCACATCACCACAGCCGGCGTCCCCTATTTCAACACCACCCCGATCGGCCGCGCTGTCACAGGCACCTTGCTCGTCGCCGCAATGAAAGAGGACGACGTCCACATCTGGGGCGACGGCTCTACCTTCAAGGGCAACGACATCGAGCGTTTCTATCGTTATGGCCTGCTCGTCAATCCAAACCTCCAGGTCTACAAGCCCTGGCTTGATGCCGCATTCATTGACGAGTTAGGCGGCCGCGCCGAGATGTCTGCCTTCATGCAGCGCTCTGGCTTCGCTTACAAAATGTCGGCCGAAAAAGCCTACTCCACCGACTCCAACATTCTCGGCGCAACTCACGAAGCCAAGGATCTCGAGCATCTGTCTACTTCAATCAAAATTGTCGTTCCCATCATGGGCGCCGCATTCTGGCGCGACGATGTCGAGATCAAGCGCGAAGAAGTTACTATCCTTTTCGAAGAGGGATTTCCAGTCGCCCTCAACGGCCGGAAATTCTCGGACCCCGTCGATCTCCTTCTCGAAGCCAACCGCATCGGCGGACGCCACGGCCTCGGCATGTCCGATCAGATTGAGAATCGCATCATCGAAGCCAAGAGCCGCGGCATTTACGAGGCTCCGGGCCTGGCGCTGCTCTTTATCGCCTACGAGCGCCTCATCACCGGCATCCACAATGAGGACACCATCGAGCAGTACCGCGACCATGGCCGCAAGCTGGGCCGCCTCCTCTATCAGGGCCGTTGGTTCGATTCGCAGGCCATCATGCTCCGTGAATCAGCGCAACGCTGGGTCGCCAAACCCATCACCGGCGAAGTCACGCTCGAGTTGCGCCGCGGCAACGACTACTCCATCCTCAACACTGTGTCGCCCAACCTCACCTTCCATCCTGAGCGCCTCAGCATGGAGAAGACTGAATCCACCTTCTCCCCGCGCGACCGCATCGGGCAACTCACCATGCGAAATCTCGACATTACCGACACTCGCGAGAAGCTCATGACCTATGCAAGAACCGGCCTCCTCACGCTCAGCAAGGGCAGCGAAATGCCTCAGTTCAACAATGGCAAGGAGAAGGACTAGGATCAGGTACCCTTAGAGAAATGTCCGACGAACAACAATCCGGCAAGATGTGGTCAGGCCGATTCCGCGAGCCGCTTGATCCTGAGTTCGAAGCCTGGCAGCGCTCCATCGTCTTTGACTGGCGTCTTCTCGAACAGGAAGTCGCCGCCAGCAAGGCGCACGCGTCCGCTCTGTTCGCGGCGGGAATCTTGTCCAAAGCTGAAACAACGGAGTTGCGCGGGGCGCTCGACGAGATTGCCTCGGAATTCTCTACCAACGCAGGCAAGGTCGAAATGCGCAATCACGCCTCTGCCGAAGACATTCATCACTTCGTCGAGCTCAAGCTTGTGGAGCGCGTTGGAGACACCGGCCTTAAGCTGCACACGGGCCGCAGCCGCAATGAACAAATCGCAACTGACCTGCGCCTTTACGTGCGCGCCCAAATCGAGCTCGTCGTCAGCGCCCTCGCCGCCTGGGCCGCCGCCTTAGTCGGGCAAGGACGCGACGCCGGCGATTCCGTTATGCCGAGTTACACGCACCTTCAGCGCGCGGAACCGGTTCTGGTCGCGCATTGGCTGCTTGCTTACGTGGAGATGGCGCTGCGCGATGCCGACCGCCTGCTGGATTGCGCGGCACGTCTGAATTTTTGTCCGCTTGGATCGGGAGCGGTGGCTGGCGCAACGCTTCCTCTCGACCGGACCATCGCGGCGCACGAGCTCAGGTTCCGAGCGCCAACCTCCAATTCGATCGACGCGACGAGCGACCGCGACTTCATCCTCGAATATCTCAACGCGCTTTCATTCGTTGGCCTGCACCTCAGCCGTTTTGCCGAGGAGATCACGCTATTTGCCACCGCAGAATTCGGCTTTGTCACGCTGCCCGAGGCTTTCTCCACGGGATCGAGCGCCATGCCGCAGAAAAAAAATCCTGACCTGACCGAATTGATCCGCGCCAAAGTCGGGCGCATTCACGGTGCGGCGCAGGCCGTGGCAATGCAGCTCAAAGGGCTGCCCTTGGCCTACAATAAAGACATGCAGGAGACTCAGGAGCCGCTCTTTTCAGCCGGCTTTGTGCCGCAAATGCTGAATCTCGTTGCGCGGTTCACGGCCGCCATCCAGTTCAATCGCGACCGCATGGGCGAAGCAGCGGAGTCGGGCTTCCTCAACGCGATGGCCGCGGCAACCTATCTCGTTCACAAGGGCGTTCCTTTCCGCACCGCTCATGAAAAGATTGGCCGCGCGGTCCGCTTCGCCATCGAAAAGCGCGTCGAACTGGATGGCCTGACCATCGCCGAGCTGCGCCAGTTTGGCGAGGAATTCGGCGAGGATTTCTATGCAGCGATCACTCTCGATGCCACATTGGATTGCCACAACGTGATCGGAGGAACCGCGCGTGAGCGCGTGCGCAAAGCGCTCGATCGGGCCTCGGACTGGATTCGCGTTCTCGAAAAACATCCAGCGGGGGAGGCAATTCATGCTGGTGCGTAAAGCGCTTCTGCACGACGCCTCCAACATCTACGACCTCGTGAACTCTCTTTCCGGCGACGGCACTCTTCTCAAGCGGCCGTTCGCAGAAATCTGCGAAAACATCCGCGACTTTACCGTCGCTGAGTCCGATGGCGGCGTATTCCTCGGTTGCGGGGCGCTCCATCTTTACGGTCCGCATCTCTGCGAAGTCCGCTCAATCGTGGTCAAGCCCGAAGCCAAATCCCAGCGCGCCGGCGGGAACATCCTGAAAGCGCTCATCGAGGAGGCCGAAACCCACGGCATCCAGTCGGTCTGCCTCTTCACGCGCATTCCCGATTTCTTTTTCAAGTACGGCTTTCGCACTGTTGAAGACAAATCGGAGCTGCCCGACAAGATTTTCAAAGATTGCCAGATGTGTCCCCGCCTGCATCGCTGCGATGAAGTGGCCATGGTGCGCGGCCGCATCCCGCGCATGTCCATCCTCGGCCCGCGCGACGAAGCCCAGGAACTGGTTCGGCTATCCGGCTAATTCTCCGGGACGCGTGCTGACATCCCAGCGATGATCTCCCATCCATTCGCGGTCTTGATCCATGTGTGTGTAACTCGCTGCGTAAACGGTTCTCCGTGACCTGCTTTGTCAGCCCAGAGTGAGGTCAGCCAGTATTCCGTCACTACCAGGTTCTCCGTAGCTCGGCTGTCTGCCGGCTTCAACTCATACCAGGCAACGGTTTCTCCCTTGTCCGTGTGAGCCTTGATCCAGTCCGTAATATGATCCTTCCGCGCTGGCTGTGAACTCGAATAAGGCCAGCCCACAAAGTTCTCGTGCCACAAGGCCCTGTAACTATCCAGATCGAGTGCCTTCACATCGTCCCAGTACGAGGATTCCAACTTCCACACCGCTTTCTCATTGTCGGACTGTTGAGAGAAGCCAGGCATCGTCGCGCAGAGCGCGACAGAGAACAGAATTATGATCCGTCTGAGAAAGACAGTCGAGCGAGTAACTGAGATCGCACGATACGCTGCCACTTTCATCGATCCTCCTGGGAGTTACGTCGGACATCTCGCGCCGAATGGCAAGATTAGCAGTAGTGAGCACGCCCTGCCTGTAGTTCAATCCGCCCTCGCCAGAGCACTTCTTCGACGGCAAGTGTGTTCCTTCCGAGCGAATCAGCGCTTCTTGCTTTTCTTGCTTGAATCAAAGCTGCCGCGCCGTTCCACCGCCCACGCCACGAGGCTGCTGAGGGCGACACCCCAAAAGAGCAAGACTTTCGACGTTGTGATTGTCGTGAGCACCACGGACCATTCACTGCCGCAATACCCCAGCTCAGCGCAGGTTCGCCAGTTCAATGCAGAGTAGACAGGAACATATGCGAGCAGAAGAACGGCCTGAAGCGGGAGCAGCCTGCGCACGGCGAGCGCCAACAGATAAAGAGGAAGACTGAGAAGCGGCAATACGCAGTAGGCGACCGACAACAGACTATTTTGACGAAGATCCAGGCCGCGAACCGCAGCCAATCCGTAAAGAGTAAGCACACAACTGAAGATTCCGGCGGGAATCGTGAACACCTTGCGGCTATTTCTTCGCATCGTCATGTTGTTCGCCCCGCACGACTCGCCGATTCGTTTCTGAGGATTGCGGCCGCCACAACAGCTTGCCCGTAGCTCAGTCCGCCATCGCCAGGACTCACCAGTTTGTGTTGAAAAACCTCGAATCCTTGCGCCTCGAGTCCGGCGCGCAGCAGCCTTGCAAGTCGCCGGTTGTGCATACAACCGCCGGAAAGCGCCACTTGGCCAACCCCGGTGGCCCCGCGGGCCTGAACCGCCGCGTGCGCGAATGCCGCCGCGACGCCGGCATGAAAACGCGCGGCAATGCGCGGCTTGGCAACACTCGATCGCAAATCCTCGACTAGCTCGCGCCACAGTGGACCGGCAGAAATGCGAGAGGGCTTGCGCGAATTCCAGTCGCCGGCAATCCAGTCGAAGGCGTAGCCGGAATCGAGTTCATCTGCTTCGTCAATGGCCAGCCCTTCCAGCTCGATCGCCGCCTGGGCTTCATAGTCGACCACGCCGCGTCCCAGAACGATCGCGGCCACTGCATCGAATAGCCGCCCACAGCTGGACGTTAACGGCGTATTCAACCCGCGCTCGATCATCCGCAAGAGCACACGCGCATCTTTTTGCTTGATGCCCACCGCTTCCAACACTTCTGTCGACTCGATTTGAAACCCAGCCGCATGCAACGCCCCGAGTGCCATTCGCCACGGCTCGCGAATTGCCGCTTCGCCACCCGGCATCGGCACATAATCCAGATGTGCGAACCGTTCAAAGCTTTCGAGGCGGCTCACCAGCACTTCCCCGCCCCAGATGTGGCCATCGCTGCCGTAACCCGTTCCATCGAGCGAGAGTCCGATGACCGGCCCCTCAATTCCGTGCTCGGCCATGCACCCGGCGATGTGCGCGTGGTGATGCTGCACGGCGATCAGGCGTAAGCCGGGGCCCCCTCGGACAGGTCCACGTCCGTGGGGTGGAAAACCGCGCTCACTCGCCCATTCCTTGGCCCACGACGTTGACAAATAGCTCGGATGCAAATCGTGAACAACTGTTTCTGGCTCGATCTCGAATGTGTGCATCAGATGACTCAGTGACTCGCGAAAGAATTCGAGACCGGTGAGATTCTCAAGATCGCCGAGATGCTGGCTCTGGTAGGCAAACGGCCCAAGTGCAAGAGCAAAGACGTTTTTGAGATGCCCGCCGACAGCGAGCAGCGGAGGCGCCTCAAACGGCAGTGGCACAGCCAGCGGAACAAAACCGCGAGCGCGGCGAATCAATTGCGGCGCGCCGTCAACCAGAGCCATCACCGAGTCGTCGCAACGCTGCAAAATCTCGCGGTCGTGCATCAGAAACGCATCGGCAACCTTCCCCAGTCGCGCCAGCGCCTCGTCGTTGTCGATCGCAATGGGCTCTTCGCTCAGGTTCGCGCTGGTCATGACCAGCGCACGGACACGAGGATCCGCAAAGAGTAAATGCTGCAGCGGCGCGTACGGCAGAAATACTCCCAGCCACTGAATCGATGGCGCAACTGAGGGCGCGATTCCACCGCCTGTTCGTTTGGGCGCGAGAACAATCGGGCGCGCAACGGTGAGCAGAAGTTCTTCTTCCTCAGGCGTGACTACGCAGAGTTCGCGCGCCGCCTCAAGATCTCGCACCATAACAGCAAGTGGCTTCCCGTAACGGTGCTTGCGGTCGCGCAGTCGCATCACCGCAAACTCGTTAGTAGCGTCAACGGTGAGATGAAACCCGCCGATTCCCTTGATGACCACGATTTCGCCCGCGATCAGGCGATCGATCGCTTCAGTGACGGGATCGTCCGACGGAATCTCAGCGCCATCGGGGCCAACCATCCACACGCGCGGTCCGCAGACAGGGCAGGCGTTCGGCTGCGCGTGGAAGCGGCGATTAACAGGATCGTCGTATTCCGCCTGGCATTCCACACACATCGCGAATCGCGCCATCGAAGTCTGCGGGCGGTCAAAGGGAATGCTACGGGTGATGGTGAACCGCGGGCCGCAGTTGGTGCAGTTGAGAAATGGATAGCGGTAGCGCCTGTCTTTCGAATCGAGCAACTCGCGCAGGCAGTCGGCGCAGGTCGCCGCGTCCGCGGGAATCCCCGTGCTCACCTGCCCGCTCGCATCGCTCAAGACGATGCGGAATTCCTTTTCTTTTTTTGGAGGAACCCTTCGCGCACTCACGTAATCGATGCGTGAAAGCGGTGGAGCTTCCGCTTCGAGTCGCCGCCGAAACGATTCCACATTCTCGGCCGGCCCTTCAATCTCGATCGTTACGCCGCCCGTATCGTTGCCTATAAAACCAGCCAAGCCCTCTTCTGCAGCGAGCCGGTAGACGAAAGGCCGAAACCCCACGCCCTGCACAACACCGCGTACGGCAATCGCTTCGCGCCGCAGCAGCCCTTCGGGCCGTTCTGGTTTAGGACGGGATTTCCGGGCCAACTTCGCGCCTCGCTCAGGCATCAGCATATCGCAGGCGGTTCAACCATGGTTCCTGTGCGCGGCTTGCGAGCCGAACCCTCGTGCTCTTCACCCGTCGACATCTGCCACGGCTCAAGCCGCATAATCAGAAATGAGGCGCCACAGAGGGATGGATCTCGTGCCATCAACATCGAAAAGCGCGATTGCGGGGATTTCCATCGCGCTCCTGCTATGCGCCGCGACCATCGCTCAGGAGCCGAATCCTGTTGACGTATCCCGGCTAGTCGATGCCGCTGTAACAGCCCGGTTCGAAAACATTCTCGGCTTCACCGACATCGAGCACTACCTTGTCTTCCGGGGCGATGACCAATCCCATCCTGTCGCAGAAATGACCGTCAAAGACACCTACAAAAAGGGGGTCGGCAAAACCTACTCTGTTGTCTCCGAAAGCGGATCGTCGATCCTTCTGCACTTCGGCCTAAAGCCGCTTCTCGAGAGCGAGCAGACCATCAATCAGTCGGAAAATGTTGAGAAGTCGTGGTTCAATTCGGCGAACTACAGCATGAAACTGAACTCACAACCCGTTCAGAAGCTGAACGGGCGCACTTGCTTTGCGCTGGACATCAAGCCTAAGCAAGAGGCTCCGAATCTGATCGTAGGAACCATGTGGGCGGATGTGCAGGACGGCAATCTGGTCCGGATGGACGGCGTCGCCTCAAAGAATCCCTCGGCATTCTCAGGACCTACTCATATGATGCGGCAATACACAAACATCGATGGCTATTCGATGGCCACGCACGCGCGCGCCGAATCCGACAGTCCGCTCTTCGGCCGCACCTTCGTGACCATCGACTACAGCGACTACAAACTCGAGTTGAAAACTCGCAAATAGAAGCTCACTTTGCTTTGGAACGCGGAGAAGACAATGACCGCGGTGTGTTTCTTCAATCGCAGATCCACGAGAGCGATCGCATCGAGTGATGCCTCGCGCAGCCACTGGGCTGGACTTCGGCGCAACGACACGCCGAAACACTGGCCGAGGCGGATGCAGCCGCAGTGTCTACAGTTTCAAGCTGGAGCCGCCGAAACCCATGCCAGCAAATGGGATAGCTGCACACGCCCGTGACTGCGGTCACCGAGGCAGGAAGGCCTGCGGTCGTACAACAATGGTAGTATCAGGCGCAAGCGGCTCATACCGCGCCGCCCAACCCCTGATGCACGTTTCTGGATGCACCAATCACGGAGGAATTGTGCCCGCAATCGCGCCCCCGCCACTACCCAGCGATGACAAACGATGGAAGATCGTGAACGGCACCATGCGCAAGAATGGCTTCGCCCGTCACGCACTGATTGAGACGCTGCACACGGTGCAGTCATCGTTTGGATATTTGGACGATGACTCCATCCGCTTTGTTGCGATGTCGCTGCATGTCCCGCTGAGCCAGGCATACGGAGTGGTGACGTTTTATCACTACTTCAGTCTCAAGCCCCCCGGCAAGCACACTATGACCATTTGCACCGGGACCGCTTGCTACATCAAGGGCACCGACAAGTTGCTGGCCTCAGCTGAAAAATATCTCGCCATTCCCCAGGGCCAGACAACGAAGGACGGTCTTATCAGCCTGACTACCGCGCGTTGCGTCGGCGCCTGCGGCCGTGCGCCGGTCGCCCTTTCCGATGGAGAATTGCAGGGACAGATCACCGGCGACGAGCTCATCCTCCAACTGGAAAGGTGGTCGAAAGAATGACAACCGAAGAGCTGGAACAAATCGCCGAATCCGTCCGCCTCGCCAGTTCGAAGCACGACCAGGAGATCAATGTGTGCATGGGGACCGGGTGCCTAAGCCAGCACTCCGACAAACTAAAGGACGCGCTGACCGCCGCAGTGGGTGCGCAGGGGAAAAAGGTTTTGGTGCGCCGAACTGGCTGCATGGGCCTGTGTGCCGCCGGCCCGTTGGTGCTCGTCGATCCCGATGAAATTCTCTACCAGCATGCGCATGCCGGGGATGCGGAGAAAATTGCCGCCAGTCTCGGCGGCGAGCCTGTGGCCGAGTTGCAATGCAATCTGCGCGAGCATTTCGATGAACAGGTGCACATCGTGCTCGAGAATTCCGGCCATATCGATCCGGAAAAAATCGACGACTACATTGCCCATGACGGCTATAAGGCCCTGCTGAAGGCGCTCACCGAAATGACTCCCAAAGACGTGATTCAGCAAATCACTGATAGCGGCTTGCGAGGCCGTGGGGGCGGCGGATATCCGACAGGATTGAAGTGGAGCACCGTGGCCAAGGCAGTCGGGGAGATGAAGTACGTCATCTGCAACGGCGACGAAGGCGACCCCGGCGCGTTCATGGACCGCAGCGTTCTCGAAAGCGATCCCCAGCGAGTCATCGAGGGCATGGCGATCTCGGGCTACGCGGTCGGTGCCAGCAAAGGCTTCATCTACGTGCGTGCGGAATATCCGCTGGCCGTCTCGCGGCTCACCACCGCTCTGCGCGAGGCGCGGCGTCATGGTCTGCTCGGCAACAACATCGCCAACACGCCGTTCAGCTTTGACATTGAGATTCGCCTCGGCGCCGGCGCGTTTGTTTGCGGCGAGGAAACAGCTTTGATCGCGTCCATCGAAGGCAAGCGCGGCACACCCCGACCGCGTCCGCCCTATCCTGCATCGAGCGGACTCTTCGGCAAACCTACCCTGATCAACAACGTTGAGACCTTTGCCAACATCGCACCCATCATCCGCAAAGGCGGCAAGTGGTTTGCGAGCATCGGATCGGAGCGCAGCAAGGGCACCAAGGTCTTTGCGCTCACCGGAAAAATCACCAACTCGGGCCTCGTTGAAGTTCCCATGGGCATCAGCCTCCGCCAAATTGTTGAAGGCATCGGCGGCGGGGTTCCGGACGGCCATAAATTCAAGGCCGTGCAAACAGGCGGTCCTTCCGGCGGCTGCATTCCTGCCGACCTTCTCGATATCGGCGTAAGCTACGATGCCCTCGTGAAAATCGGTTCCATCATGGGCTCTGGCGGCATGATCGTCATGGATGACACCTCCTGTATGGTCAACGTGGCGCGCTTCTTTATGGAGTTCTGCATGACCGAGTCATGCGGCAAGTGCATTCCCTGCCGCGCCGGCACGGCGCAAATGTTTACGCTGCTAACCCGCATCTGCGATGGAACGGGAACCATGGATGACCTGGCTCTCCTTGAAGATCTCTGCACGACCGTCAAGGAAACCAGCCTTTGCGGACTCGGCCAGACGGCGCCCAATCCCGTCCTCAGCACGCTCAAGTACTTCCACAATGAGTACATCGAGCACATTGTTCACAAGCGTTGTCCGGCCGGCGTCTGCAACATTGCAGCGGCTGTGGAGGTGATGGCATGAGTCCGGAAACAGACGTCAAAACTCTTGTCATCGACGAGCGGGAGGTCAGCGCTCGCGCTGGGCAAACCATCCTTGAAGTGGCGCGTGAGCACGACATCAATATTCCCACCCTGTGCCATCTTGATGGCCTGAGCGATGTGGGCGCGTGCCGCATGTGCCTAGTCGAAATCAAGGGCTCAAACAAGCTCCTTCCGGCATGCGTTGCCACGGTGCAGGAAGGCATGGAAGTCTCGACGAAAACCGAGCGCCTCGAAAAACACCGCCGCACCATTCTCGAGTTGCTCTTTGCCGAGCGCAACCACATCTGTTCGGTCTGCGTCGCCAACGGCCACTGCGAACTTCAGACACTCGGCCAGGAGCAGGGCCTCACCCACGTGCGGCTTCCCTATCGCAATCCCGAGCTCAGCGTCGACGCTTCGCACGAACGATTCACCATCGATCACAACCGCTGCATCCTGTGTACACGCTGTGTGCGTGTCTGCTCCGAAATCGAGGGCGCGCACATATGGGACGTGATGGGCCGTGGCATCAACTCGATGATCATCTCCGATCTGCATCAGGATTGGGGAAGCTCGGCGTGCACACGCTGCGGCAAGTGCGTACAGGTCTGCCCCACCGGAGCCCTCTTCGACAAAAGCAAGATCGGCTCAGATCATCCCAAGTATCCCGAGTTTCTGCCCTATCTGAAACTGATGAGGGAAGCGCAATGAGCAAATTGAAATTGGCAACGGTCTGGCTCGACGGGTGCTCCGGCTGCCACATGTCGTTTCTTGACATGGACGAGCGGCTTTT
>CAZVYV010000028.1:0-17664 GCA_964630985.1 uncultured Occallatibacter sp. | reverse complement strand
TGCCTGCGCGGGGGACACCCGTGTGCTCGAATCCTCTGCCGGAATGGTCTGCCGGACAGTCGCCATGCTCCATTATAGGCCGCTTCAATTCGCCGACAATGAATCGGCGGCCAACTCGCCTCGCAGCCTATCCCGGCACGCCACCCATCTTATAGAGGCGGTTCAATTTGGTCAGGACAGTGTCCCGGAAGCACTCTGGTAATGAACCGAGTCATTCAATGTGCCGTACGTCACATCCCGGCACGCAAAAAAGGAGGAAATTAAACTCCCCCGGAGGTTAAGAACCGAGGAAAACATGGTGAGAAACCTCTTTTTCGCCGCTTTGGCTGTGGCCCTCCTGGCCGGCATCGGATATGCGAATCAATCGGCCTCACGGAAGGTCGTCATTCCGGTCACCAGGACAAGCGCCACCAGCGGCAAGCAAATGTATGTGAGCTATTGCGCCCCATGCCATGGGGTGGACGGCAGGGGACAAGGCCCTGTCGCCGCAGCTCTCAAGAAGCAACCCGCGGACCTCGCGCTCCTGAGCAAAAACAACGGAGGGAGATTTCCCTCCACTCATGTCATGTCGGTGCTCGAATTTGGCGCGGCCATTTCGTCGCACGGAACGGCCGAAATGCCCGTCTGGGGCCCGATGCTTGGCAAGATGGATACGGCCAACTCAGAGCCAAACGTGAGGATTCTCAGGATCAGCAATCTAAGCCAATACGTGCAGTTGTTGCAGACAAAATAGGAGCCTCGCCATCAGCTCCCATTCTCCGGTCCACTTCGAGGCCTGATACTGGGAAGAGAGCCGATGGCGAAACGGGACAATCAGAAGGCCGGCGCTAAGCTGAGAGCGCCTCGCGAAAATCGGTCCTTCAGCGCCGAGACTCCGGGTGGACGCGGTCCTGCGCACATCGTGCGGTCGCCGCAAGGCAATGGTGTGCTCTCCCGACCCCGCCCCGCTCCGCAGAAGGCTGCCGGCGTGCAGTCCCATCCCGCACTGCCCGGCGCCACCGTGAGCCGCCGCGCTGCGGATCGACTCCGTGCCGGACATCTTTGGGTCTACGCTTCCGACGTTGTTTCAGTGACGCTGCCAAATCCAGAAGAAGTGCTGATCCCCGTCGCCGACAACCGCGGTCTGCTTCTGGGGACAGCGCTATACAGCCCGTCGTCTCAAATCGCACTGCGCCTCGTCTCGCGCGAATTTCTCAATGAATCTGCGTGGCTCAAATTGCTCGCATCGCGCCTTCGCGCAGCCATCGCACGCCGCAGGCCGCTCCTTGACGCCGCCAACGATGCCTGCCGCCTCTGTTTCAGCGAGGCCGACGAGTTGCCCGGCCTAATCGTCGATAAATACGGCGATATCGTGATCCTGCAGTTCCTGGCCAAGGGCCTGTTGGCCAACGGAGTGAAGGAAATTTGTATTCGCGTCCTGCGCGAAGAGCTTTCGCCTGCGGCGATTCACGAGAGGCCCGATCCACGTATCCGCGAATTGGAGGCCCTGCCCGCGCCCAGTCTCGATCCTCTCTGGCTCGCCGATCCTGAAAAACCGGTCGCCGCCACAGACTTCCATCTCAACGGCCTCATCTTCAACTTCGACGCCAACGCAGGACAGAAGACCGGTGCATTCCTCGATCAGCGCACCAATTACGCCGCCGCACGTGACTGGGCGCAGCGAATGGTCCAGCAAAAATCCGAATCAGGCGGCCGCGCGCTCGACGCTTGCTGCTATCAGGGTGGATTTGCCCTTCATCTCGCTCAGGTTTGTCGCCGGGTGACGGGCATTGACGTCTCGCGTGCCTCGCTTGAAGTGGCGGAGCGCAATCTCCAGGCCAATCGCTTGCGCCTGCCAGCAGAAGTCGACTGGATCGAAGCTGACGCCTTTGAGATTCTCCGCGACTGGTCCCAGGCTGGCGAACAGTTTGACGTCATCGTCCTCGACCCTCCAGCCTTCGCGAAAACCAAGCGCGCCGTCGAAGGCGCGCTGCGTGGCTACAAAGAGCTGAATCTCCGCGCGCTCAAGATGCTGCGCTCGGGTGGCCTTCTAGTAACCTGCTCCTGCTCGCATCATGTAACGTGGGCCGATCTCGAAGGGGCAGTCGCCGCCGCCGCCGCCGATGCATTGCGGCGTGTGCGCCTCCTCGAGCGCCGCGGCGCCGCCCTCGACCATCCCGTCGTGCTCAACCTGCCTGAAACCGAATACCTGAAGTGCCTTGTGCTCGAAGTGGACTAATGTGGGCCCGGCCGACGGGCGGTCGCCCCCGGCTTTCGCTTCAGCAGACTTCACTCGCTAGGCGCCGCTCGCTGAATGCCTGCGCGACAGAAACCGCGCCAACCATCCGAACGCAATCCTTCCCAAGAATGTCGGCCGCTCTTTCGCGGGTGCCGTCGGCGTGCCTTTCAATCCAGCGGTCCGCAACTCAGCCAGCGCCGCCTTCACCTCCGCGCGCAGCGCCTCGGCCTCAAAGGTACATGATCGCAAATATGCCGACACGGTCACTCCCGCTTCGGCAGCGTGTCTATGTAGCCTCGCGGACTCGGCTTTGCTCAGGCGAACCGTCACGCTTGAGGAGCGCAGATCGCAGTCATTCCGCAACACTTCGCTCACTTGCGCGTTCAACCTCCCGACGCACGGCGCGCCCGGCAAAACTACTTCGCTCCGCGCAATATCCACGCAGGTCTGCGCTTCCCGCGTCAACGGCCGATCATTCTTGTCCGCAGGCTGATAGCGGGCGTGCGCGCGCAACGCACGCTCGTAGCTCAGCGTCAGTACATCGTCGCCCAGATCGCTCGATGTTTCCGCCAGGGACCCTTCTTCGGGTTGAGGCGACGCGACCGCGGCCAGCAGTCCGGCAAAGTTTGCGGAAGCGGGTGAGGATAGTCTTTGCGCCGGTTGTTGCATGCAAAGGAGCATACGCCAACGCACATTCGCATCCTTGAGAGTCCTCTCATCCAGCCGCCACGCTATTCCCAATTCAGAAGCGATGTTGCGCCAATCCCGTTTCGGCACGTTCCTGCGGCGTTTCCGGCTCACCCTCAGGCCGAACCGCCCGCAAAATCCTCCGGCTCAGGCAAAATGCGTCCGGGCAGCCGCAGCATCTGGCCGATGGCTTCCGCCGTCACCGGACGAGAGAAGAGGAATCCCTGTCCAAACCGGCAGCCGAGGTCCCGCAACAGCGCATATTGCTCGCGCGTCTCGATTCCTTCCGCCACCACGTCCATCCCCAGCACGCGCGCCAACTCCACAATGGTGCGCACGATCTGCAGCGGCTGCTCATTGGCTCCCGTCATGCGCTCAACAAACGAGCGATCGATCTTGAGCACGTCGAAAGGCAGGGAGTGCAGGTGATGCAGTGAACTGTATCCGGTGCCGAAATCGTCCATCAGCAGCGAAACTCCCAGCCGCCGCAAGCTGATCAGCACCTCCTGAGGAGTGCCGTTGTCCGAGATGAGGCTGGATTCTGTCATCTCCAAGCCAAGAAGCCGGCTTGGAACTCCGGTTTGCCGCAACAGCGCTTCTACGTGGTCGGCCAGTCCTTCGCGCGCGAACTGCCGAGCGGAAAGGTTCACGCAAACCCGCGGTGCCCCATTCTCAGGATCCTCGCGACACCACTTCTGTATCTGGCCGCATGCCTCCGAAAGACCCCAATCGCCAATGGGCAGGATGAGGCCGCTCTCTTCCGCAAGGGGAATAAAGTCCATCGGCGGAATCAATCCCCGCTCGGGATGTTGCCAGCGGATCAAAGCCTCCAGCCCCACGACTCTGCGCGTAGATAACTCGACTTCCGGCTGATAGAAAAGCACAAATTGCCGCTTGTCTAGAGCTTGCCGAAGGTCCAACTTGCGCGGCCAGATTCCGGTCACTTGCTTGGCGTGGCGCGTGTGATGCGCCCGACTGCTCCGGAAGGTCCTGCGCATTCTGCGCAGTTCCAGCTGGCTGGCCGCGATGTCGCCCAGGGTTTCCAGCATACGCAGATCCTCCGCCGCCATTGGTCGCCGCAGTTGACACGCGAAGACCGCGAGCGCGCCCAGAATCCTGCCGTCGCCCGAACGAACGGGAACGGCCGCCAACGAAGCGACCTCAAGCCGCCGAAGCATTAGGCGGCTGCCGGCAAAGAGTGGATGCTTTGCCACGTCCGCCACCACCACCGGCCCATCTTCGGCCAGTACCATTTCAAACACGCTTCGATTGCGAGGAAGTTCGCGCACGGGCTCGCCCCAATACGATTTGATCCACACGCGGCTCTCGTCCGCGAACTCAAGCAGCACCGTATCGGCCTTGAAGTATTCGGCGGTAAGCCGCGTGATGGCGTCGAAGCTTGATTCCGGCGGCGAGTCAAGAATCCCCGTTGAAGCCAACGCCGACAGCCGGGCGTCCTCTTCGTGCCAGTCGATTCTGCCGTTCTGCAATACTGCTTGCGGCATTCCTGCTCCGGGCCCTTTTGTGCTTCCGGCAACGTCCTTGCCGGCCCGCGGCAACCCGCGGATGGTCGTTTCCAGGATCTTGCAATACCCTTCACGGCACTCCGCCGATTCTTCCCCATCAGATTCTGTGTGGGGCGAAGCCAATGCGGACGCGCCTCTAGGCATGCTCTTCCAGTTCTGTACTCTACATATCGGAGAGGCCGCCCGTTGACATGAGGTTACGCGTGCACAATTACCGCTCGCGTCCCACGTTGCCTCGGTGCATCAGAATGACTACTTCTGTGTGGAAGACTGTCCCGTTTCCGTCCACAGAAAGGTCAGCTGGTCGGTGACATCTTGAATCTTCTGTTCCACGCCCACGCCTGCCGAGTGTCCGCCAGACACGCTGTAATGCAACAGCACCGGTCGCCCGCTGGCAGAGTCTGACTGCAAAAGCGCCGTCATCTTCCGTGCATGCAGCGGGTCCACCCGCGTGTCGCTCGCTCCGGTAAAGAAGAGTACCGCCGGGTATGCAGTGCCCTTTTTTGCGTTCTGGTAGGGCGAGTACTTGAGCAGATATTTAAACTGATCCTCTTTATCCGCCGATCCGTATTCCGTCATCCAGTGCGGTCCTTGCTCGAACTTCTGGTAGCGCAGCATATCCAGCAACGGATATGCGCAATCCACCGCCGAAAACAGCTCCGGCCTCTGCGTGATCGCCGCCCCCATCAGTAACCCGCCGTTCGATCCGCCGTAAATGGCGAAGTGTTCCGGAGAAGTGTATTTGTTGGCGATCAGGTACTCGGCTGCGGCATAGAAGTCGTCAAATACATTCTGTTTTTTCTCGAACATCCCTTGTTCGTGCCAGCGTTCACCGTATTCTCCCCCACCACGCAAATCGGGCAGCGCAAACCAGCCCCCCTCCGCGATCCACCACGCGTACATCGGTCTCCACTCCGGAAGCATGCTTATGTTGAAGCCACCATATGCGGTCATCAGCAACCGTTCCGTGCCATCTTGCTTCAGTCCCTTCTTTCCGGCGACGAACATTGGCACCTTGGTGCCATCTTTCGATGTGTAGAACACCTGCCTCAGTTCGTACTGGTTGGAGTCGAATGGGACTTTGGGTTGCGCGAAAATCTCTTGCTTGCCCGTCTGCGTGTCCAACCGGTAGATGGTGGGCGGCGCAATAAATGATTCAAAGCCGTAGAACCCGTAACGGTCGCTGGCACGCCCGGCGAGAGTGGTTGCCATCCCGATGCCTTCGTGTTCCACGCTGCCAGCCGGTTTCCCGTCCAACGTGTAGATATCGGTTTTCATCTTCACGTCGTGCAGATGATCGACGTAGATTTTGTCGCCCACGATGTTGAAGCTATCAATCGCGTCCGGCCCTTCAGGCACGATCGTCGTCCACGCGTCCGGCATGATGCCGGGATCGGCCTTCATGATTCTCCAGTTGGGCGATTTGTAGTCCGTGCTCACATACCATGCGCCCTTCACATAGTCGGCTGAGAACCGCGAGTCCACGCCCCAGATCAGAACTTCAAAATACGATCCCGGCTTCGTCAGGTCGCGATAAACAATGTCCACGCGCTTCGGCGGCACGCCGCGGTCGATCTGGACCACCAGATAGCGGTAGTCGTCCGACAAAAAAGCTTCCATCAAATCGTTCGGCCCTAACTCCTCGCCGCGAAACTCCTTCCCGAAGACAAGCTTGTCGTGCGAAACCCTCGCTCCCAACTCGTGCTCGAAAATCAGCGAGCCCTTCTGGTCCATCCGCGAGTAGTAGAGGCCCTTGCCATCCGGCGTGAAGGCGACGGTCAGATAAATTCCACTGGGAAGCTCGTCTTCGAGTGTCTTACCCGTCTTCACGTTAAAGACGCGAACCGTGCTTTCATCGGCGCCACCTTGTCGCACCTCGTAGGCGATCAGGGTTCCGTCACGCGAAACATCGTACAGGTTTACCGACGTGTTAGGGTCGCGGCTGAACTGCGCCGGATCGATGAGCCGTTTGTCCTTATCGATCCATCCATGGCGCACATAAATCGAAGACTGTTCCTCGCCTGCCAGCATCTTTTCGAAGAACAAATCGTTCCCGCGCTCGATCGGCACCTTCCATCCGCTCACGTGCTCCAGCGCGTCCATGTCGTCGCTGATCTGCGGTCGGATGCGCGCCTGCTCCATGTAGCGCTGCGTGTAGGTGTTCTCGTTATCGATGAACGCCTTGGTTTCAGGACTGGTGACATTCTCCAGCCAGCGGTAATTGTCTTGAATCTTTGTCCCGAAATAGCTGTCCGTTACTGGAACGGTCTCGACATCTGGCGGAGGCGGAAGGGTGAATCCGCCGCGTGAGTGAATCGCCTGGCTTGTCGCGATCACTCCGGAAAGCGCCCCGAGCAGGGCGCAGGCAAAAATCCGGCGCACGCAGTAGCACATTTGAACAGGATACTCGCGCCTTTCGCAATCCGCATCCTCGGCGCCCCTGCTCCAGGCGCGAACTGTTTGCTAACGGAGTCCTCGATGGTGCTTTCCGAGGCCGAATTCTGTTGTCCTCACGACCTGAGTTCTCCGACAATGAGGAGGATGGTCACGCGAACCGGGTCCGCGAGCACGAGGGCGAAAGGCCTGGCTGAGTTTCGGCTGATCCCGCGCATCGAGACCTTTCCCGCGGTCGTCTCCTTTGCTCAAACCCCGCTTGGCAAAATTGTCTTGCTTGCTGCGTTCGGTTTGGGCTTGAGCTACTTTATCCCGGATTTGCCGTCCGAACTCACGTTGATGGTGCCCCTCGCGGTGATCACTTTTCTGCCCGAGTACAGGCGGTTCGTCCTGGCCATCAGTCCCATAGCCATCGTCATCATGCAATCCGCCAGTGATCCCCTCCAGCTCGGTCTCGCATTGACAGTAATAGCGCTGGGAATATTCCTTTATTGGTGCGCGATGAGCTGGCCTCACTCGCGTTTCGGGCAAAGGCCGGTTTTGTTTCTTCTCGCCGGTTTTGTCGCGCTGATCCTGTCGGCGTGCGCTGCCGCATCGGGTTCATTGACCCACATCATTCTGTGGGGCCTGGTTGGCGCATTGGCAAGTTATCTTTGGTTCTTCGCGTACGCGCTCACGGACCGAAACACGAAACCGGCCGGCGAACTCACATTGGAGTTAGCCGCTTTCCGCCCGCTTTGGGGATCGACTGCGACACCGTTTCCCAAGGGCGCGGCTTATCTTCGCCGCATTGAAGCAAAGACCCCGGAACAACTCTCCATCTTCCAATTGAAAGGTCTCAAGCTGCTTGCATGGGCAATTCTTCTGGCGCTATTCCAAACCCAGTGGAATAGATTGTTTCATGGTTATCTGCTGATACCAACGTCAGACCAGGCGCTGGCCATGAGTGTCCACGGTACGCCGGTGGTTTGGCACTTGCGCTGGGAAAGCCTCATACTCGCTTTCTTCGAGCTTATTCTGACAATTTCCGTGATGGGCCACCGCATCATCGCCTGTTGCCGCTTGGCCGGGTTCAATGCGCTTCGGAATACGTATCGTCCGCTGTCTTCGACAACCATCGCGGAATTCTTCAATCGCTTCTATTACTATTTCAAGGAGTTGCTCGTCGATCTCTTCTTCTATCCGGCGTTCCTCCGTTATTGGAAAGGACATAAACGGCTGCGCATGATTTTTGCCACCTTTGCCGCCGCCTTCTTTGGCAATGGGCTCTATCACTTCACGCGAGACTGGCAAATCATCCGGGATGTTGGGCCATGGAAGGCTCTCGCAAATTACCAAACGATGGTCTTTTACAATGCCCTGTTGACGGCAGGATTGTGTATCTCTCAACTGCGAAAACGTAAGCCCAAGCCGGCCGGCATTTTTCGCGGCCACATTTTGCCTGTATTCGGTGTCGGAGTGTTTTACTGTCTGCTGAGTGTATTTGAAATTTCAGAGCGGGTGTATCCGCTTGTCGAGCACCTGCGTTTCTTTGCGAGCTTATTCCTCATACACTTCTAAGGGGGATCGATGAAGGGAAAGACCGAGATTCATGAGTTCGTACAGGAGCTCTTGACTCGCAGTGGAGATGATCGGCCGCTGACGGATCAGGACTCCCTATTGCTCAGCGGACGCTTGCAGTCAATAGACGCGGTGGAGATCGTCGTTTTCCTCGAAGAGAATTTCGGAATAGATTTCGCGCAAATTGGTTTTGACAGGGACCAGTTAGACACTATCGATGCAATCTATGCTTTGATTCAGGCTCATGCTGGCCTCGCATGAGACAGGTGCCGGGGCTCGATCCCTTGGATCGCGATCGGAGCAATGCAGTGCCAAATAATGACCCGCAAACCGCCGCACGGGGCGCCGCAATCGAGGGGGTCCTGGAACTGCATCCCGCGGTGCGTAAGGCAGCTCTAGTCGATGATGGTGGCGACGGACTTGTAGCCTTTGTCGTGCCTGACGAGGCCTACATGGATGAAGTAATGGGATGTGGGCTGGCGGGATCGACCGTTCTCGGCAAGTGGCGAAAGACCTTCGATTTGAGCCAACTCTCCAAGGCGGCCGCAGCCGCTCCTGTCGGATTCAATACCATCGGTTGGAATAGCAGCTACACGCGCGGGACATTCCCGCTTGAGGCAATGCAAGAGTGGGTCGATAACACGGTCGACGATATTCTCAGGCTTTCACCAAAGGCATTATGTGAAATCGGCTGTGGAACCGGCATGCTGGTCATGCGGATTGCTCCACGCTGCGACAGATATGTTGCAGTGGATTTCTCTCCAGTGGTGTTGAAAAGGCTTAGAGAACAGTTGCAAATGGTTCCTACCGTAGCCGCGCGGGTCGAATTGATGGAGAGGCGGGCAGATAATCTAGATGGTCTTGGTCAGAACAGCTTCGACGCCGTCGTCCTAAACTCTGTTGTTCAATATTTTCCCAATGCTGCATATTTGACGAAGGTGCTGGAAAATGCGATCAACATCGTGAGACCCGGAGGGCATGTTTACGTCGGCGATGTCAGAAGCCTGCAGTTGTTGCAGGTATTTGACACCTCGGTGGAATTGTTTCAGGCTGTGGACGAGTTAAGTGCTGGAGATCTGCGCGATCGAATTCGCCGTCGAGCGGAGAGAGAACCGGAGCTGGTCCTCTCCCCGGCATACTTTCTCTCCTTACAAAACAAATTTCCAAAGATATCGAGAGTGGATATATGGCCACTTCGTGGCCGCGCCGACAACGAAATGACGCGCTTTCGCTATGCGGCAACTCTTCACATCGGCCACGACAAAGCTACGGTCTTCGACGGTGAGTTTTTTGACTGGACCGAGCATCGCTGGGGCCTGGACGAGATTCGCTCTGCGCTGAGGCAGCACTCGAACGAGGCCTTCGGAGTCAAAGGCATCCGGAACGCCCGGATCAACAAGGATCTCGCGGCCACGGCAATTCTGGATGCCGCCGATGCCGCATTGACCGCCGGGGAATTGCGCCACACGATTGAGCAGAGCCCGAACGAAGGAATTCATCCACAGTCACTATTTGATCTCGAAAAGGAGGGTCTGGGATTCGCCGTCTTCCTCAGTTGGGCGGCATGCCGGCGTGACGGCAGTTACGATGCTTTTTTTGTCCCGGCAAAACTCTTGCAAGGGGGCACTTTACCTGCAATTGCCTGGCCCAAACCGGATGCCTCAGAGTTGGCTCGCCTGGCAAACGCGCCTGGACAATTCAAAATGCGGAATGATTTGACAGCTCAGCTGATGGCGCACTGCATTCAGAATTTGCCGCAGGAGTCGGTGCCTCGCGAAATCATTCTGGTCGACACGCTGGAGCGCGCCTCCTGGCGGTGAATTACTACCTGAGCACCGCCTATGGCCTTGTCGCGAACACGCTGAAGACCGCAGTGCCCATCAATAGAGGATCCTGCTCGGAAGTCACGTCGAAACCGTGCTCCGCCAAGAGTCGCTGGACTTCGCCAAGTGCGCCCGCCTCGTCCTGGACTTCAATGGCGACCTGGCGGATCATTTGCCAGTGTTCAGCTCGAATTCCTGCCAAAACCTCTCTTTCGCTCCTCTCAGCATCGATTTTCAAGAGATCGATCCGCGTGACGCCTTGCTCGTCAACAATTTCGGAGAGAGTCCGCAAGCGGCATGGAAATGTTGTCTGCTTGAACAGCAGGCCCAGGAACAGGTCAGCATTGCGCTCAGCCATGCCGTTGTTGATCATGTAGGTCTTCGTCGTTTTGCGGTCGGTTTCTAAATCAACGTGGAATCCAGATCGAACCGTATTGGCGGGATAATACGTAAATTCCGCAGTGCCCGGCTCGCTAGACAATCCACACTCAAAGAGGTGCGCATCGACTCCGTAGAGCTCGACGTTCGCCTTTAGGCACTCGAATGTTGGGGGGCTCGGTTCGAATGCAAAGATGCGCGCCCCAGGGCGCTCGCGATGAAAGAACAGTGTCGACAATCCGATGTTGGCGCCGACGTCGAATATGCAATCTCCATCATGCAATTCAATGCCGTGCTGCAAATAGCATCTTTCGCCAAAAACTTCGCGGTGAACAAAGCGCGTTTCGTCGGCGTTCAACGAGAAGACAGTCAAACCATCAGAAAGAACGAGCTTTCGCATCATGGCTTCACCGATTATGCGCTGATCCGCAGCGCGGAAACAATTAGGGCGCACGGCGGGTGCCTCGCAATAGCATTCAAGGCTTTCTAAAGCTTGGCTTCATCCAGCATGCGAACCAGCGCTTTTCGATCGATCTTGCCTGTCGCTCCCAACGGCAACGCGTCCAGGTAATGGATCCGTTGCGGAACCATGTAGTCAGGCACGCGTTTCTTCATTTGGTCGCGGACTGCGTCGCGGGTTACTCCGGGCGCACAGTGGAAAGCGACAATGCCTGAAGCGCGACTGTCGACCAGGGGCCATGCCACTGCCGCTACCGTGTCTGTGCCCAGAATCTCGCGTAAGTGTGCTTCAACTTCCTCAAGCTCGACCCGGTTGCCGAGTATCTTCACCTGGTTGTCGATTCGGCCAAGGTGGTGAAACGTCCCGGAAGCGTCCTCGAAAGCCAGGTCCCCTGTGCGATACCATCGCTCTCCGTTCAGCGCGGGAAATCGCGCCGCCGTAAGTTCGGGATCCTCGAAATATCCGCGCGCCGCTTGCCGCGTCGAAACAACCAGCTCGCCTTCCTCGCCCCGCGGCAGAAACTTGAGATCCGCATCCACAATACCGGCGCGAACACCGGGGAAGACCGTTCCAATGGCCATCGTTCCGCGATTCGGAGTGACATAGGGAGGATCTTCGAGGGTCTGTGCGATGCAATCGACCGTTAACTCCGTCGGTCCGTAAAAATTCTCAACGATGCTGTTGGGCGCGGCAACCTGCCAGGCCTGCGCGGTCGTCACTGCGAGCGCCTCTCCCGCGAAAATGGAAATCCGCAGCGAAGGAAATGCGCCAGGCTTTAGCATCTTCATGCGCCCCATGAACGAAGCGGTCGAGGGCACTGAGAACCAAAGCGTCAATTCATGATCGCGGATGAACTTCGCCGGAGCCATCAGTTGCGAGGCAGGTACCACGTAGAGCGACGCGCCCGAACTCCAGGCCATGAACATATCGAAGACTGAGGCATCGAAGGTCAGCTCCGATGCTTCAGCCACGCGATCGTCGGCGCGAAGCGCGAATCGTTGGTGCATAATCTCGATAAACTGGCATACGCTTTCGTTTTCAATCATTACGCCCTTTGGCGTGCCAGTCGTGCCGGAAGTAAAAATAATGTATGCCAGCGCATCTCCAGCCCGCGTAACCGGCTGATCGGGCCCCTCGTCGGGCAGTTCATTGAAACTCTCAAAGTTGATTCCCGTGTGTTCCAAAGCGTTTTGCGGCGGTTTTGCGTCCGGCCCGTACAAAATCCGTCTCGGAGCGTTCTCGAGCACGCGATCCGAAAGCATGTTCAAACCAGCCTGATCGGCGATCAGAGCGTCCAGCTTTGTCTGCCGCAGAATGCGAATCACTCGGTCTTCGGGGGTGTCCGGCTTGACCGGCACGTACGCTGCGCCCGACCAAAGTGTTCCCAGCACTCCCGCATACGCTTCTATGCTTCGGGATGCCAGAACTCCGACTTTGCCTGAGCGCTCGCCGCTTTTCAAGTCGAGCCAACCGGAAATGCGGCGCGCAAGATTTGCCAGTTCGTCGTAGGAGAATCGCGAATCACCGGCAAACAACGCCAGGGCTTGCGGATTTCGAACCGTGCTCTCATAAAACGGCAGGGCAAGATTGTAGTTGATCCTTGGTGTAGCGATCGCGTTCATTGGCCGAGAGTCTCCGCGACCAGAATATAACCCGGATGGCAAGCAGCGGGATTGGCCAACTAAGTTCCTGTCCTTAGCCGCCGCATGGATTCCCAGTAGAATCGACAGCAGTGACAGCCGCGCCTTCAGATCGCAATCCTGAGCAGTTAGAACTCGCCGCTGCGGTTGAAGCCCAGCCGGCGCCGTTTTCATCGTGGCAGCGCATGCGCGGACTTCTCCATCCTTCTCACAGGCACAGCGTCTACTCCGCCACCGTTGTGCTCATGGTGTCCACGTTTCTCTCGCGCATCATTGGGCTTGTGCGGGTTAAATATATTGTCTGGCTCTTCGGGCGCGGCATCGAGGCCGACGCTCTCAACGCCGCCTTCGTCCTGCCCGACATGATCTCCTACTTCCTCGTCGGCGGCGCCGCATCCATCACCTTCGTCACCATCCTTACCCGCTATCACGAGCAGGGCCGCGATGCCGAAGGCGAGCGCTCGCTCTCGGTCATCCTCACCACCATGTATCTGGTGCTCGGCGCGGCCATCGTCCTCGCAGAAATCTTTGCTCCCTGGTATGTGCACTGGTGGTTCAACGGCTTCGATTCGCAGAAGGCCTCGATCTGCGTGTTGCTCACGCGGATTCTCCTGCCTGCGCAATTGTGTTTCTTCGCCGGCGGCGTTTTTGGGGCAGTCCTCCTGGTGCGCAAGCAGTTCAACGTGCAGGCCGTGGCGCCGCTCATCTACGGTCTCGGCACTATCGTCGGCGGGCTATTGCTCGTTAGAAGAATCGGCGTCCCATCGCTGGCCATCGGCACGGTTGGCGGCGCCATCTGCGGTCCCTTTCTCCTCAACTGGTTCTACGCGCACCGCGCCGGCACGCGCTACCACTTCATTCTCGACTGGCACGACCAGGGCCTGCGCGAATGGGTGCGCCTCTCCTTGCCGCTCATGGCCGGCGTCTCGCTCGTCACCGCAGACAACTGGATCATTGCCCACTTCGCGTCACACATCGGTGGTGCGGTCTCGCTAATGAGCTATGCCAAACAGGTTTTCACCGCGCCTATGTCCGTTTTAGCCCAAGCCGCCGGCGCTGCCTCCTTGCCCTTCTTCGCCAGCTTGTGGACGCGTGATCATCGCTTCGAGTTCGCCACCGGCGTAGCCGATTCCGTCTCGCGCGTGGCCGCGCTCGGTCTGCTCTCGGCCTCCATCATGGTGCCGCTTGGCTGGCCTGCCATCGATCTGGTTTTTACCGGCGGGCGTTTCTCGCCGGACGATGCGCGCCTGTGTTCCGCTTATTTCGCAGTCTTCTCGGTGTCCCTGTTTCTCTGGTCGGCGCAGGCAATTTACTCGCGCGCCTTTTACGCCGCCGGAAATACCTTCGTGCCCATGGTTGCCAGCACGATCGTCACGCTTGTCTCACTGCCCATCTACGACTTTCTCTTCCACTGGCGTGGCGCTATGGGCCTGGCGCTTGCCTCTGACATCGGCATCGCTCTCCAAACCCTTACCATCGCCTTGCTCCTGCATAAGCGCCACATGGTCTCTCTCGCGAGCCTCGACTATGCTGAGATGGCCCGTTGCCTGCTCAGCGCTTTTGCTGGTGGCGCAGCCGCATGGGCCGTCGCTTGGATCCTCGCCGGTCTGTTCCGCCATCAGCTGCGGTTGGCAGAGCTTCATCACGCCCGGTCAATCGCCGATACCGCGATTCTCATTGGCGGCGTCGCCGTCTGGACCGCTGTCACCATGTGGGTCCTCGATAAATCCGGATCGGCGCTGCCCGGCGTCGCCATGCGCCGCTTGCGGGTCATCTGAATTCTCGTCGCTCAGAATCCTGTTGCGCATGGCGCCGCAGTCCAGGCCCCGACCCGCAAAAACGCAAGCGCTCCCAGTCACGCGGAAGCGCTTGCTCTCAACGCTAAGAATTCTTGCTGCGCGGCCAACGGCCGCTCTAGTTGTTGTGCGCCTCGTGAATCGACGGCGCTGGGCCGGGTACCGCAACCGGACCCGAAGTCCCGGTCGCCTGCAACGGCTTCGAGTCGGGCTTGCGAATGTCTATGCCGCCTTTGAAGAACGCGCCGTCTTCGATGCTGATGCGCGCCGCCGACACGTCGCCGTGCAGCGATCCTTCCGCGCGAATGTCCACGCGGTCTGTGGCGGAGACATTGCCCTTCACCTTGCCCAGCACCACAACCTCGCGTGCGGTGATGTTGGCCCCAACCTGGCCGTTGCGGCCCACTGTCACGCGGTTGCCCGGCAGGTTGATTGCGCCTTCCACTTTGCCGTCAATATATAAAGATTCCGAACCTGTAATCTCACCTTTGATGAACAGGCTCTTGCCGAGCGTCGCTTGTTCGGCGTTTCCAGCCTGCACTCTGGCTGGTGATTCAGGCACATGCGCCGGCGGCGCGGCATGCTGCGGCTCCGGCGTGGGATTTGGGATCGAAGATCCAGTCTGGCTTGGTTTCCACATTGCGCTCAAGGTTGTCTTCCTATTCTGTCCGCTTCTGGACTGGGGATGTCAAGGCAAGGCCAGTGGCTCGAACCCACAAGTGATAAGTCCGCTTGCCGCTGCCGTCGCCGCGGCCATCTCCTGCGCGGCCGGGAATCGGTCGAATCAATCTTCCGGCTCCGCGAGGATGATGCGCAAACCCATTCTACGGCAACTCCGTGTTGTCTGCGCAAGCGCTACACTCCAAAGTCATCTTGAAGCCGCCGTATGCTCTAGTCTTGGCGTATGACCGATCGCGAATTGCTCGCCCGGATCGCCGCCTCCCCCGGCCAGAAGGCTGGGTACAAGCAGTTGGTCCGCGAGCTTTCGCTCCCCGGCGGGCGGGCGCGCCGTCTACTCCTCGAGCATTTGGCCCGGCTCACCGTCCGTGGACAACTTGTCCAACCCGATCGCGACCACTGGACCCTGCCCCGCGCTGCATCGCGCGATAATCTCGTCGCCGGCCGCCTCGATCTGCACCGAGACGGTTACGGCTTCGTCCGCCCCAATCGCAAACCCTCCCCGGCAGATTCCAAAGTCCCCACGGCGATACAGGACATCTTTATTCCGCCAAATGAGATCATCGCCGCCATGCAGGGCGACCAGGTTCTGGTCGAGCTCGACCGTCCCAAAGCCGATGGCCGCCAGCAGGGCCGCATCGTACAAATTCTCGTGCGTCGCAACCCCACCGTCGTCGGTACGTTTCGTGCCGCCCGTCCAGATCGTGGGCAAAACAACGTCGTCATTCCCTTCGACGACCGTATGACGCAGCCCATCGTGATCCCTCCGGGCGCGGAAATCCCTCCCGCCGATGGCTCTTCGACCTCGCATCGGGTCCTCGGCCGCGAGGCACACTCCTTTCCAAAACCCGAGAGCTTGGAGGGTTTGGAAGGCGTTGTCGTCGATGTTGAGATCACCAGCTGGCCCACCCCCACCCGTTCTCCCATCGGCCGCATCATCGAGGTCCTTGGCTCGCCAGACGATTTTGGCGTCGACGTAGAGATGATGATCCGCAAGCATCAGCTCCCGCGAATCTTTCCAGATGCCGTTCTGGCCGAAGCTCGTCGCGTCGCGCACTTCGACCCGGACATAGCCGACCGCCGGGCCGACTTCCGCTCGCTTCCCATCGTCACCATCGACGGCGAAACCGCGCGTGACTTCGACGACGCGGTCCTGGTCCGCGATCGCGCCGACGGCGGCTACGAGCTTCAGGTTCACATCGCCGACGTATCTGAGTACGTCCTACCGGGTTCAGCCCTCGATCTCGAAGCCCGCATCCGCGGCACCAGCGTCTACTTTCCCGATCGCGCCATCCCCATGCTGCCACAGGAGCTCTCAACCGACATTTGCAGCCTTCGGCCCCGCGAAGATCGGCTCGTGGTGAGCTGCATTATGCAGCTCAATTCCGCAGGCAACATCGAGAGCTTCGAGATTGTCGAAGGCGTCATCCGCTCCGCCGCGCGCATGACGTACACCGAAGTCAACGCAATTATTGAGAGCGACGCCGAAACCCGCGCCCGATACCCCCAGCTCGTCTCAGAATTCGAGCGCATGAAGCGCCTCGCCGTCCTCATGAATCAGCGCCGAGAGGAACGAGGCTCCATCGATTTCGATTTGCCCGAGCCGGTTATCGAGTTCGACGAGCACGGCCAGATGCGCGGCGTTACCCGCGCCGAACGCACCTGGGCCAATCGCCTCATTGAGGAGTTCATGCTCGCCGCCAACGAGTGCGTGGCTACTTGGCTTGAAGACCTCGGCGTCCCCTCGCTCTACCGCATCCATGAGAAACCCGATCCGCGCCGTGTTGTTCAGTTCGAGGAACTCGCCGCGGGCTTCGGTTATTCGCTCGGTCTGGGCCCACTCCCCGTGAAGCGCGTCGTCACGCGCGCCGAGCGCCGCGAATCACATGGCCAGGGCCGCAATCCGCGACAGCACGAAGTGCCTGAGGACATCGCCGTCACGCCCCGCATGTACCAGAAGTTGGCCGCGCGCATCGAGGGCAAACCAGAAGAGCGCATCCTCAGCTATCTCATGCTGCGCTCGCTCTCGCAGGCCCGCTACTCCGAGGTTAACGAGGGCCACTTCGCGCTCGCCGCGCCCACCTACACCCACTTCACCTCGCCCATCCGCCGCTATCCCGATCTCATCGTGCACCGCATCGCCAAGGCGCTTCTCCGCGCCGGCGTCCCCAGCCATCGCACCATCACCGCCTCACGCCTCAGCTCGCCCTGGTCACATCCGAATGAGCGCCAAGCAACAACCCGTGTGCCCCATCCTGGCTCCGCCATGGTGGAGGGGCATGTGCCCCAGTCATCGAGCTCGAGCCCAATTCCGCCTCCCATCTCCGAACCCGAACTCGCCGAGATCGCCGAAGAAACCAGCTATACCGAGCGTCGCGCGGCCGAAGCTGAGCGCGAACTGCTCGAGTGGAAGAAGGTTCGCTTCATGCAGGACCGCGTCGGCGACGAATTTGCCGCCCTCGTCCTCAACCCCGCCAAATTCGGCCTCTTTGTCGAGCTCACCG
>CAZVYV010000027.1:0-18155 GCA_964630985.1 uncultured Occallatibacter sp. | reverse complement strand
CAGATGCAGCAGATCTCCGGCGCCGTCAAGCGCGACCTCGACGAAGTGATGGACAACTTCGGCTACAACATTCTCCGCGCACTCGTCACCGACATCGTTCCAGACGCCAAGGTCAAGGCGGCCATGAACGACATCAACGCCGCGCAGCGCGAGCAGATCGCGGCGCAGGCCCGCGGCGAAGCCGACAAAATTCTCAAGGTCAAGCAAGCCGAGGCGGAAGCCGAGTCGAAGGCGCTGCAAGGCGACGGCACCGCCCGCCAGCGTCAGGCTATTATCAAGGGCCTGCAGCAGTCAGTCGAGGAGTTCAAGGGCGCCGTCGAAGGCTCGACCGCCAAAGACGTGATCGCGATGGTTCTCATGACGCAGTACTTTGACACCTTGCGCGAAGTGGGCGTCACGGGCAAGGCGAGCACCATCTTCCTGCCCAGCTCGCCCGGCACCGTCAACGACATGATGACGCAGATCCTCGCCGGCTTCCAGGCCGCAAAGTCTTCCTGATCGCGTTGCACGCTATTGACCTTGCGACAAAGACGGATGCCCCACCCGCCACGATTTTTCAGGGGTGTGCGATGAAACTCAATAGAAGAGCGGTTTGTGATGGTCTCAACCTCTCTCGGGTCTTGACTGTGGCCATCTTTCTGCCGGGTGCCCCCGGCCCCTCGCATTTGGGGACCGGGGATACCTCAACTTCGGAATAGCACGACCTCAAATCACGAACACAACCCGCGCTTTCGTCGGCGCGTTCCAGGTTTCTTCAATCGCCGCGAGCGGCACAGCGTTCGTCGCGATCTGAAGTTTTGCGGGCACAGCGGCCTCGAGAACATTTCTGATCCCGTCCAAGAGCTTGGGCAAAGGGACGCTCCTGATTCCGCTGCCCATCAACGTAATGGCAGACGAACGCAGCGCAGCCCCCGGAAGCTCAATCGTGTGCTCTCCGCCCGCTTCGCCCACGTGTACAAAACGGACAGGATGTCCTTCCTCCGCCCCCTTTGCAACGGCGACAATGGTCGTCTGCGCGCTCAAACCCCACAGATAATCCACCACCACATCGATGCCGTGAGCGAACTCGGCAATCAACGCTTGCTCATATTGCTCAGCTCCCTGCGGATGCTCCGCAACCAGCGTGAACGGTATCGTAGCGTCTGCTCCCAGAGACTTGAGTTTCTCAAGTTCGCTCTCGTTGCGGCCTGTCGCAATCACCTTTCCTGCGCCGAGATACTTCGCAAGCTGCACCGCCATTCTGCCCGCCGAACCCGTTGCGCCATTCACCAGAACCGTTTCACCCGGCCTGAGGCCTGCGCGTATCGCAAGCGCTGCCCAGGCTGACATGCCGGGATTCGCGATCGCTGCCGCGGTAACATCGTCGAGCCCGTCCGGAACGGAAATCCAATAACCCGAACGAACGAGGGCTTTTTCCGCAAACGATCCATAAGGAGATTCTGGCAGTGCGAAGTAGACCCGCTGTCCATCCGCTGTGAATCCCACTCCATCAACGCCGGCCACCGCGGGAAACACGCCCTCGGAACTGTAGTGCGCGCCCGAAGCCCGCGACTTGCTCAAGGGGCTCAGCGCGGCAGCCCTGACCGCGATGACTTCCTTTCCCGCCGATGCAACGGGCGCGTCGAAATCCCCATAGACGGGCGTCGTGCCCGCTGCGCGAATGATTCCCGCTTTCATCGTTCTCCTCCTCGTGTCCCATGGCGAATCGAATCCGAGTGCCCCGGACCTGATTTTCGGACTGGGGATCGCACGAATCACGGGTTGCCCCATCCTAAACGCGCACTTTGCGTTTAGGGTGGGATAGCACAAGGTCAACTCATCCGCGCTTCGCTAACTTGCCAGCCCGCCGCCCTGTCGACTTGCCGCTCTTCTTGTTCTTCTCCACGCGCAGCTTCCACGCCGCCCGCAACGCTCCGCGCAGCGAGTCTTCATCCGCGACCGTGAGCCGAATATGCGTCGCGCCATTGCGTCCCCATCCGCCATGGACCGGCAAAAACAGATCGGGCCGCTCGCGGAGAAACTCCGCCTGGATGTCCGGCGTCAGCATCAGATTGCCGTAACCTTCTTTGACCGAAGCCAGCGTCGCGAAAATCCGCCCGCCAACGCGGAAGTCCACCGCACCCATATGCGAGCCTTCTTCCGCGCCCTCCAGGCTCAGCGCAATCCGCTTGAAATCCTTCGCCGTCATCTTGATTGCATCTCGTAGTCCCGTAGTCCCGAAGCCCCGTCGCTTCTGTCCCTACGTCCCTGCTTCTTCAAATTCTTCGTTCAGCCACTTGCTGAACGCCGCAAACTCCTCGTCGCGTCCCAGAAAATCCCTCACCATCTCGCGACCCGGCTTCGACCCGCCCTGCTCGAGCACCGCCTTCCGGTAGCGTGTGCCCGCCTCGCAGCCCAGCAAGTCTTCGGAGTCGAACTGCCCAAAGAAATCCAGAGCAATCACCTTGTCGAACATGTACGTGTAGTAGTTCGATGAGTACCCCATTAAGTGCCCAAAGCTCGCGTACATGCGGTTGCCCTCGAGCCACGTCCACGGCTGGAATTGCTTATACAGTTCGCGCGTCACCACATCCGGATCGATTCCCGCCGGATCCTCGTCATGCAAATTGAGCGCGAGCGTCGTGTAGTAAAGCTGCGTCCTGATCCAGTCCGCGCGCCCGAATGCCCCGGCCAGTTTCATCGTCCGGATCAGCTCAGACGGCAGGACTTCATCCGTTTCATGGTGCCGCGCGAACGCCTGCAGCAGCTTCTCGTCGCGGAAAAATTCCTCCAGCATCTGCGACGGCACTTCGATAAAATCACCCTCCGTCGCAAATCCCGAAAGCCCTGCCCACTCCGTGTGCCCGCCGAGAATCGCATGCATCAGGTGGCCGAACTCGTGGAAGAACGTCACCACGTCGGAGTATTGCAGCAGCCCCGGATCATTCGCATCGCCCGCCGGGAAGTTGCAGATCAGCGCCGCCTCTGGCATCGTGCGCCCGCGCACGCCCGTCACCACCGGCGCCGCAGAGAACCACTTATCCTTGCCCGCGCGCGGGTGCATGTCCAGGTAGAACCGCCCCACGATTCGCCCGCCATCGAATACTTCGAACACCGAAACCGCCGGATCCCATGCCGTCGCGTTCGTCGGCCTGAACTCAACCTTGAATAGCTTCGCTGCCGTCTTCAGCACGCCCGCCTCAACCCGCGCGTACGGAAAATACGGCCGCACCGACTGTGAATCGAAATCGAACTTCGCGCGCCTGAACTGCTCGTACCAGTAGCCGCGGCTGACGATATCAATCTCGTTCAGCCCCGCCTGCCGCCCGCGCGCAAACTCGAGCACCAGCGCGTGCTCGTGTTTCGCGCCCTCGTGGCTCGCCTCATCGAGCTTCGCCAAAAACGTCCGCACATTCGCCGCCGACTTCATCATCTGGTCGGCTGTCGCCAAATCCGCCCAGCTGCGGAATCCGAGAATCGTCGCAATCTCCTGCCGCGTCGCCAACAGATCGAGCAGGATCTGCCGGTTCGCCGGATACGCTCGCGTGTTGTAGGCCAGAAACATGCGTTCCCGCAGTGCCGCGCTCGATGCAAAAGTCATCACCGGCATCATGTCCGGCGGATCGGTCGTCAGCGTTACTCGTTCAATGCCGTATTGGCCCTTTTGCGCCGGATGCCGCGCGATGTAGTCGGCAGGCAATCCCTCAAGCTCTTCCGGCGCCGCCTCAATCGTCTTTCCGCCCTCCTGAATATTGCGGCCGAACTCGAGCGACAGACCAGTCGCCTTATCGTGCAGAGCGTGCAGCTTGTCGCGTGTCGCCCGGTCCTTGTCCACGCCGGAGAGTCGATACCCGAGCAGCGTGCGTTCCACATAGTGCTTCGTCGCCGGGCTCGCGCCATCCAGCCTGATCGCCGCCAGCGCGTCATACACTTCACGATTCAGGCTCAGCGCGCTTCCCGCCATTGCCACGCGTTGCGCTTCCATCTGCGCCTGGTCGCGCACCGCTTTGTCCGCTGCCACGGAGTTCAGAATCCCTGCCTGCGCTCCCGCCAATGTCAGATGCTCAATCGCCTTGTCGTACAGGAGCAGCGAATTCTCGGGCGTGCGCTCGCCTTTGACCGCGAGCAGTTCGGCCAATGAGTTTTCATGCCCAGCCAATCGCGCGCCCACCCATGCGGTCAGCGCTTCAGCCGACGCAGCCGCGCCCGCCTCCCAAGCGTGGATAGATTTGCTTTCAGCTACATTCGCCGCAGTTTCTGTTGCCATCGTTCGGGAATCCTCCAAAGCTCTAGGGTAACAAGGCGCTCCGGAAACGTTCCGAGTCTTTCATCAGAGCAAAGTGCTTCACGCGCGCGTGCACAGATCAGCGAATCTTTGAGCAAATGGAGAGGCGAACGTTTGCTTCAATTGCAATGGTCCCAATTCGAGTTGGTGTAAAACAAAACCGTAAACCAATGAGCTTCAAGACGGTGGATCCGGTAAACGGCACATGGAATCCCGGGAAACTTGCCGGGCGGCCTGCTCAGCAAAGGGTTTACAAGCGCGTCATGCGGATCGAATACGAGGTACGCAACGGTGTCTTCCCCGACGAATCCCCAGCCATCCCACCCGATATGCCGCAACTCGCCATTTTTTGGGATCGGCTGAGCCAGAACCTCAGCCTCGTAGTTGCTTGCGGCAAAGGTCCATCGCGCCGCGCTCCGCAACTGAAACGAATTCATGAATTGAATCCAGGTGACGGCCCAAAACACGGGAAGCACCAGCAAGAGGGAAAGACGCGGCGTCTTCTTATTCCGAATGGCGGCGACCAGAAGGAAAAGAGCAAATCCAAGGCTCGCGATCGGAACCAGAATGAAGACATAGAGCATGTGCAAGATGTCTTTGCCGTCAAGGAGAATGAACGGGAGTGAAAACAACGCTGCGGAGATCCCCGCATAACAAGGCAACAGCCAATGGAAATGAGCCTTCGAGCCGACTGCTAATTTGTGAGTGACGCGTCTATTCTTTCGCAGACTGCGCCGCATACGCGTCGAGCCGCTTCTTATACAGCAGCAGCACGCTCGGGCCAAACGCCAGCAGCATCACGGCAATCCCCGTCACGATGCCGAAGCTCGTTGCCAGGGGCGCGGAGCAATCGCCGCGTCGCCGCACCCAGATGTGACAAGGCACAGCAATCAGGAGCTCCAGCACGCTTCCTTTCATCAGCCACGAAACGGCCCGCGTTGCCATCGGCGCGGAATTCCGGAAATACAGATAAAAGACGATTCCCCACAACAGCCAGATCCCAGCCCAAACGCCGAACATCTGCGCCGCGCTCCCCCAATACTGGTCGAGGAACTTGTCTCCAACCACCGCGGCTCCCGCTGCGCATAGGCCCGCGAACGCAAGAAGCGCGAAGAGCATCGACGTAACGATCACAGAGACTGCGACATGCGCCCTCGGCTTCAGCTTCTTGAATGAAGTGTCGACAGAAAGGAAAAGTAGAATCGCCTGTCCTGCGACGAGCGCGATCACCGGCACCCACGCGAGCCACTCCCCGTAGAACTCGATCACGTCTTTCGAGAACAGCGTCCCGAGGGGGTCTTTTACTCCCGCAAGGCTTATTCCAGCTGGCACCAGCAGAACGAACACGATGACCGCATAAAACACGCTGATGACGATGCCCCACTTCCGCATGGCACGTCCTTTCCGCATTTCCGGGGGGGTGGCTGCTTACGATCCTATGCCGTTCTTAGGCAGGCGCGCGAGCAAAATCGTCTGTTGTTTTAATGAAGTCTATTGCGCCGCACCGCTCACCACCGGCGGCATCTTCAAAAATTTCTCCGGCTCAAGCGCTCTCGGCGTAAATCGCGCCTCGTACACTGCGCCCTTGAAGAAATCACGCCGGTTAATCCGCGTTCCAATCGACGAGTGGCCCGCTCCCTGCGGCATCATACGCAGTTCGTCTTCGCCCTGCATCTCATCGCCCACATAGTTGCGCAGCGTCTTGCCGTCGTATACCGCTGTCACCCGGTACCACTGCCCCAGCGGATGCAGATCATTGCAGTTCAGCAGCGTACGCGCCGAGCCGTTTGTATTGGCAAAGCTGTCCAGGCACCACTGGCCTTTCACAATACGAATCTCAAAGAGCATGCGATTGTCGTCGTCCTTGCCGGTCGCTGGATCGATTTCCGAAAGATGAAAAAATCGCTGCGCCTCTGCGCCATCCACGTCGGGCTTGAAAATCACTTCCCATGTATAAGCGTTCGCCCCCGCCAGCGGATGCTCGTCGACAAACAGTGCATCGTCTATGCCATTGAACTCGACCGCCTTTCCATACGGCGAGTCGATCAGATATGGATGCCCGAGCACATGTGTCGCATGCCCGTCGATCGAATCAATATTGTCGAAACGCCAGGTAGTCGCTGCGGGTTCGCTCGGCGCTTGCGCAATCAAATTCGAAATGAAACTCATCGCAATGAGGCCAGGCCCCGCTGCGAGCACGGCCAGTTTGCCACGCAATCTTTTCATAGAAGCTATGCCACAGATTCCGGATACAGGCGGTTGAATTCAGGGTCGTCGTGGAGCTTCAGCAGGTCGGGGTCGCGCCGCGCCCACACCGCGTCGCGAAATCCCGCTTCCCATGCCTTGCTCAGCGCGTCCAAAGCCTCCGCTCTTCGATCCAGTACGCAGTACAGGCAGGCTGCGTTGTACAGAATGGATGCCTCGTTGGCGCGCAGCGTTACCGCCAGGTTCAGCTCGCGCAGCGCGTCGTCTGTCCGCCCCAACCGGGCATAGTCCCCGCCCAGCAGGATGCGGGCCCGCGCGTCTTCCGGCACTTGCTTCAGGTGGTTTTCAAGAGCCCCAATCCGGCGTTGGATCAGGTTGCGCGTGCCTTCTGTCTTCCCCAGCGCGCCCATGGAGTTCGCGATCGGCACATATACGTTGTAGTCCTCGCCGCTCGCCTCGATGGCGGTTTCCGCCACGTCCAGCACTTCCTGATAGCGCCCCGCTGCAAAGAGCGCGCGGCACAGCAGGTAGTACGCTCCCTCGCAATCGCGCTTGCGTTCGATGGCCTTCTTCACCATGCGCACCGCTTCGTCGTGCAACTCCGCCGCATAGAGCACCCACGCCTGGCTCACTTGCACTTCGGGCAGATCCCAGCGCAGCGCGACGGCCTTGCCTGAAGCTTCGCGCGCGCGCTCCACCCACACCTGGTCCCGGCTGTAGTTGCAATAAAACATCGCGCACGCGTTGGCGCAGGCGGCGTATGCCAACGCGAAGTTGGGGTCGATGGCCACTCCGTTTTCGAACATCTGCAATGCGAACTCAAGGTCCTGCCGCGTCTGCCGCCGCGCGTAGCGCTTGCCGCGCAGGTAGAGGTCGTAGGCCTGCAGATTCTCCGTCGGCTTCACCGCCAGGGCTTCCAGCTCCTCCGGCGAAAGCGTCACCCGTAGCGCCTCGGCGATCTTGCGCGCCATTTCGTCCTGCACTTCGAAAACGTCCTTCATCTCGCGGTCAAAGCGCTCTGACCACAACGGAAAATCCGTGTGCGTATCCACCAGTTGCGCGTTGATGCGCAGCCGCGCGCCAGAGCGGCGCAGCGTCCCGGTCAGCACGTACGCGGCGCCCAGCTTCTGCCCCACCTGCTGCGGGGTCACCGTCTGGTCCCGGAAGGCCAGCACGGTCGGCCTTGAGAAAATATTCAGTCCGCGAATCTTTGACAGCTCCGTAATCACATCTTCCGTGATGCCGTCGCGCAGGTATTCGTCTTCCTTGGCGCCGCTCAGATTTTCGAAGTAGAGCACCGCCACCGATTTCATCTGCTTGGGCGCGCCTGGGTCCGAATCGGTCTTCGCTTTGGCGCGGCTCTTGTTCGACTCCAGATTGCGTTTCATCCGGCTCAGGTCGGTTTTCAGCTCCGTTGCCGTCTGGCAGCGCATCGTCCGGTCCTTTTCGATGCACTTCTCCAGAATGCGCACAAACTCCGCGGGCAGCGCCGGATTTACCTCGGCGGCCGGCTGAGGATCACGATTCAGAATGGCATCGAAGACCACCGCCGATGTTTCTCCCTGAAACGGCAGGCTGCCGGTCGCCATCTGGTAGAGCACTGTGCCCGTTGAAAAGATGTCCGTGCGCGCATCCACCAGTTGCCCGCGAGCCTGCTCCGGAGACATATAGGAGATCGTGCCCACCGCCGAGCCGGGTGAAGTGAGTTCGTCACCCGCCGCTTGTGTCCTTCCGCCGTCCGCCGCCTGCGTCGTCTGGCTCAGCGTGATTTTTGCCAGCCCGAAGTCCAGAATTTTCAACTGTCCGCGTTCCGTCAGAAACATATTCGCCGGCTTGATGTCGCGATGCACAACGCCTTTGGCATGGGCCGACTCCAGCGCATCGGCCATCTGGATTGCCAGTGGCAGGATCGTCTCCACATCCATCGCGCGCCCCGTCAGCCGCTCCGCCAGCGTCTGCCCCACCAGCAGCTCCATCACGATGAAATGCTGCAGCTCGTTCCGTTCAATGGCGTGGATGGTGCAGATATTTGGGTGGTTCAGCGAGGAGGCCGCCCGCGCCTCGCGCTGAAAACGCTCCAGCAACTGGCTGTCCCTCGCCAAATCCGGCGGCAGAAACTTGAGCGCCACGTGACGGTCCAACTGCCCGTCCTGGGCTTCGTAGACCACGCCCATGCCGCCTTGACCCAGTTGGCGAAGAATGGTGTAGTGCAGGATGGATTGTCCGATGAGTGGATCTGGATTCATGTTGTGCCGTTTAGTATAGAACGTCGCACGGGGCCTCAATAAGTGGAAGGCCGATCACGCCGCGGGCAGAAGGCTCGCGATCGCTTGGAAATTCTCTCATCCATCGTAGCTCTTTCAAATTTCCCCCACATCCGCGCTTCATCATCCCCCGTATTGCTCGTCGCTCACATGCTCCATCCAGTCGACCACCTTCCCATTGAGCCTTTCCTGGACCGCGATGTGCGTCATGGCCGTCGACGGACCGGCCCCGTGCCAGTGCTTCTCTCCCGGCGCGAACCACACCACGTCGCCAGGATGGATCTCCTCGATCTCGCCGCCCCAGCGCTGCGCCCGCCCGCAACCCGCCGTCACAATCAACGTCTGTCCCAGCGGATGCGTGTGCCATGCCGTTCGCGCTCCCGGCTCAAACGTCACGCTCGCGCCCTGCACGCGCGCCGGCTCCGGCGCCTGAAACAGCGGATCGATCCGCACCGCTCCGGTAAACCACTCCGCCGGCCCCTTGCCGGATGACTGACTGCCCCCTCGTTTGATCTCCATCGCCCGTTTCCTTTCGCTCAAATTCAACGCTCACTGCTTAAACTACTCGAACCGATCCAATCTCCACCGTCTTTCGCTCCGACCCTCGCCCCAGTCCCGGATCCCGCAGTCCCGCTCAGCCCCGGCCCCACCCGAATTTAGTACTGAAATACCCTCCAAATCTGCACATTCTCGGTTGCATTAGCATCAAAACCCCTTTAATATGCGTCAATTGAAGAGAATGCCCCTCAGCGTCTCCAACACGATTGACGCCCCGGCCGCCCCGCCCGCGGTTCTGCCCCGTCTGCGCGTCGGCAAGCTGTGTATCGCGGTCCAGGGAGCCACTCCCGCCGAGCTTATTTCCCGCACCGAGGCCGCGCTTAAAGACTCTCCTTTCATCGAGTTCCGTCTCGACGCCCTGCCCAAGCCCGCAGCCGTCCTGCCCGACATCAAGTCCCTCCTCAACCGCCGTCGCGACCTAACTGCCATTGCCACCTGCCGCCGCAAGCCTTATGGCGGCAAGTTCACCGGGTCCCTCAACGCAGAGCTCGAAATCCTGCTCAAAGCAGCTGAAACCGGCTGCCACCTCGTCGATCTTGAGGTTGATTCGGCCGAGCAGTGCACCAAGTCCCAGCTCGCCAAGTTCCGCGCCGCCGTCCGCGCCGCCGGCGCAGCTCTCCTCATCAGTTCGCACGACTTCACCCGCACCCGTCGCCCCGAAGGCCTCAATCAAACCGCACAGCGAATCGTTGCCTTCGAGCCCGACTTCGTTAAAGTCGTCACCACCGCCCGCACGCTGGCCGACAATCTCTCCGTCCTCCAGATGATTGAGGATCAATCCCTCAACGCCCACATCGTCGGCATCGCCATGGGCGAGGAAGGCCTCATCAGCCGCATCCTCAGCCCGCGCGCCGGCGCCGCATTCACCTTCGCCTCCTCGGCCGACGGTGCTGAGACCGCAGCGGGCCAAATTCCCGCGCGCACCCTCCTCGACATCTACCGCCTCGATCAGCTTGACCAGGCCACGCGCATCTTCGCCGTCGCCGGCAATCCCATCGCCCACTCTCTTTCGCCGCTCATGCATGCCACGGCCTTTCGCCGCGAAAACGTCAACGCCGTCATGCTGCCGCTCAAAGTAAAGTCGCTTGACGATCTGCTCACGATCGTCCGCGATCTGCCTCTCGACGGTGTCGCTGTCACTATGCCGCTCAAGCAGGAGGTCCTTCCGCATCTCGCCAACATGGACCCCCTCACCGGCCGCATCGGCGCGTGCAACACACTGCGCACCGGTGCTGACGGCAAGCTCTACGGCTTCAATACCGATGTCGCCGGTATCGTTCGCCCGCTCGAGCGCCGCATGAAGCTTCACGGCGCGCGCATCCTTGTTCTCGGAGCAGGCGGCGCGGCCCGTGCCGCTGTCTTCGGCCTTGTTGAGCAGGGTGCTGAGGTTTACATCGTCAATCGCACCCACGAGAAAGCCGTTGCCCTCGCTCGCAAAGCCAAGGCTCACGTGCTCAAGCAGAACGTTCTTTCCAAACAGCGCTTCGACGCCATCATCAACAGCACGCCCTGCGGCATGACCGGCATCAAGCAGCAATTGCCCTTGAAAGAAAACGAGCTCAACGCCTCGCTCGTCTTCGATCTCGTCTACACGCCGATTGAAACCCCGCTCCTCAAGCTGGCCAAGTCGCGCGGTTTGGCCGTCATCTCTGGCCTTGAAATGTTCGTGCAGCAGGGCGCTCGCCAGTTCGAAATCTGGACCGGCAAGCCCGCTCCCGAATCCGAGATGCTCCACGCCGTCGAGCTCGAGCTCCGCCGCCACCCGCAATAATCCCTCGTCAGATTTGTCATCCTGAGCGTAGCGAAGGATCTGCGGTCGTTCTTCGCAATCCTTTCGAATTCATCCTGGGAAAGGGCTTCATCCCAATCGCGCGAATTGCGCAGGAAATGAGCGGGCCGTAGCCCCTGACGGCACGACTCCCAAAACTGCAATCCCACGTGATTACACAATTGACCTCGCAATATCCCCATCGGCGGTACAATTCAAGCGATTCAGCCGAGACAACCGGAGCTGCACGCTGTCAGAAGGTGTCGTCATGATCCTGTTCCTGCTTCTTCTTATCTTGTTGGTCGTATTGTTTCTGGCCGCCACCGCCTTTGCGTCCACCTATAGCATCGGCCCAACCCAGGTCGGACTCGTTCGTAAAAGGTTCGGGGGCAAGTTGCCGGGCGACAACCCCGTAGCTTTTTTGGGTGAAGCCGGTTACCAGGCCGACCTTCTCATGCCCGGGCTGCGCTTCAAATTCAAACCGTTCTATGCAGTTACAAAACATCCGTGGGTGCAGGTGCCCGCAGGGCAGATTGGCGTTGTCATCGCGCAGGTCGGCAAGCCCACGCCCATCGGCGCCAAGTCGGCGCGGTACGATCCCGCTTTCGGCAACTTCGCCGATCTGCGGTCGTTTGTCTCAAAGAACGGCGAGAAAGGCGTTCAAAGACCGGTTCTCTCTCCGGGCACTTTGGCGCCAATTCATCCGCTCGCCTTCCTCGTCATCACCAAGCCCCAGGTTTTCGGCGTGCCTGTGTCCAGCGAATACAAAAAGCTCGCCACCGGCGGCAGGCTGGATTTCCGCGCCTTCGGCCTTGAAGACTGGCAGCTCGATGTCACGCGCATCGCGCCCAAGCCTACCGGAGACGGCGGCAAAGTCGTCGACATGATCGGAGTCGTCACTGCATTGGACGGCGAGCCTCTGCCGGCCGGCGCCATTGCCAGCCGCCTCGGTGAATTCAATGACGTCCGCGACTTTGAAGCCAAAGGCGACGTCACCGATTTTGAGCTGATGAGCCTGATCCTTGGCAGCAAGAACGATCAGCACAACAACTATCAGGACTTCCAGAAGTTCCTTCAGGCTGGCGGAAAAATCGGCCTGCAGCACGACCCGCTGCTCTATGGCGCTTACAACCTCAACCCGTTCCTGATTCGTGTTGAGCAGGTGCCCATGCTCGTTGTCGAGCAGGGCCAGGTCGCCGTGATCAAGGCCTATGTCGGCCTTCCCACGCAAGACACATCCGGCGCGAACTTCAAGTTCGGCTCGCTCGTCCGGCCCGGCCATCAGGGCATCTGGCAGGAGGCGCTGCGCACCGGCAAGTACCCCATCAATCCCCGCATCTACGACGCCAAGCTCGTTCTCACGTCCATCATCAAGCTCGATTGGGCCAAGGATGTCACCGGCGCTCACGGCCTCGATGCGCGTCTTGAGCCCATCATTGCCAAGAGCAACGAAGGCTTCGTCTTCAGCATCGACCTGCAGGTTCTCATTCACGTTCCCGATACCAATGCGCCTCGCGTCATCTCCATGGTTGGTTCCATGGAGAATCTCGTGAACGAAGTTCTCCAGGCCGCCGTCGGCAATCTCTTTCGCGACCGCATCGGTGGCATGGAAGCCATTACGTTCATCCAGACGCGCCAGAAAGTTCAGGAAGAGGCCTTCGCCTACATCCAGAGCAAGCTCGCCGAGTACGAAATCGAGACCCGCGGAGTTTATATCCAGGACGTTGTCTATCCCGAGCAGCTCGTGACTGTTCTCACGCAGCGCGAAGTCGCGCATCAGGAAGTGGAAACATTCAAAATGCAGAAGCAGGCTCAGGACCAGCGCATCGAGACTGAGAAAGCTCGGGGCACTGCCGACATGCAGGTCGACCTCGCCAAGTCGAAAGTCGGAGTCGATATCCAGACCAACCGCACCGAGGCCCGCATGAAGGAAGCTCAGGGCGAAGCCGCATACATTGAGCAAACTGGAACAGCGAAAGGCGCTGAAGTTCGCGCCGTCGGCTTGGCCAACGCCGAAGCCTATGAGCGGCAGGTCGGTGCGCTCGGCAAAGGTCCCACTGCTCTCGTCAACGCAGTCAAAGCACTCTCGGTCGGCAACGTCGCCTTCGTGCCCAAGATTCTTGTGCTCGGCGGCGGCGGCAATCAGGGAATTCTCGAGAGCCTGGGCTCGCTGCTCATGGACAAAATCGACGCCACCACCGTCGACTCCGCTACTTCCGATTCCGGATACGCCAGCGGAGGAACCGGCAAACCCGGCGCTTGATCGGGTTCGTTCGACGCGAATGCGGCCGGAGATTCCGCTTGCGCGGCCGCGTCGAGCATTCGGAAGGATCAGGGGCCTTCAGGCCCCTGAATGGTTGAGCAAGAATTGCGCGGCCTTCAGGCTCGGACCAGCCGGTCTCTTATGGAACCGTGAACGAGCCGCCGTTTTCGACGCCAGTTTGGGTTCCATTTTGAGTCGTCTGCAGCGATGCCACAGTCGACTCGCTCACATCAGCGAACCACACCACACTGCTTCCGGAGGGAGGCCCTGAAAGAAATCCCGTCAGGCCGGTGAAGGCGGGAAACGACAGGCTCGTTGATCCGTTCAGATAGTTTCCCGTCGCAATCAACTCTGAACTGGTCCCGCCCGCGGCTGAATTATTCCAGACCAGCGTTATGGTTTCCGTCACGCCTGTCTTCCCCGTAATCCCGGAATTTGCCATGTTAAAGACTGGCTGTGCCGATGGCGCGGGCCCCGCATAAGTCCACGGGGCCGGAAATGAAAGGGTCAGCGGGCCGTTCGCCGTGGTGTTTGTTGAAACAGAAACTCCCTCCTCACCACCCGAACCATTTGACGTCTCGATAACCGAATAAAAGCTGTAGTAGTCTCCGCTCTCGGTGGCGGCCGCTGGAATCGCCGGGTATTGCGTCGACGAATCGCTCGCGAGCAGAAGCTGCCCGCCGTCGCTCCATTCGTAATCTGCGCTTGTGGTCGGCGTGGGGAAACCGCTCGGAACGTTCTTGTAAGTGATCGGTTCGAGGGTGACCGCATCCGCTGCGCCCAGCGTCACAGTATTTCCGCCGTTCACGGCTCCGGGAATCGCGACTCCGTCGAAATTCCGCACCGCGAGCAAAGTATCCAGGGAGACTAAGCCGAGTGGAATCGATGCCGAAACGTTATAGGCGGCCACGGCAACGCGATCTGTTCCAGACGGCTCCGTAACACTGAATGTCTCCGAGTCACCCGTAATTAAAGTGAGTTGGATAGGAGTGCCATTGCTCGCGGCCACCCCCACAAAGTTCGCACCCCCAATCGCGCTCGCGTCCGCGCTTCCGGTCAACGTTCCGGTTGGAACCGTTGCTGTCGGCGGGCAGTACGGTGCTGTAAAGGAAGACCCATCCAGTGTGCTGGCTTCGATCACGGTCTGCATCGTGTAGGAAGAGTCTACGCAGACATACGCAACAGCAAAATTCGTCGTGCTGTTTGGAACGCTAAGTGTAAGCTTGCCCGAAGTCAGCGTTGCCGCCGTATAGGACCCCGAGCCAACCTGCGTCGCAAGAGCAGTCGGCGTTCCCGTAAAACTTACCGTCACGGTTGTAGTTGTGCCGCCACCTCCGCCACCCCCACCACCCCCGCTGCCTGTCGAGCCGCTCGAGCCCCCGCAACCCGACACAATCAGACCGACTGCTGCCGGCGCCAGAAACTTCAGGAACGAAGCACGCACGGGTCCCTCCCTTGTGACCGCTTGGAAGCTGATCGAATCCGGTTCAGGATTCGCAGGCCATTCTATCCGAACGAGCAATTTGCACAGTGACAGTCGATACGCCCAATCGTCATCGCGGCAGAATCCAACTCTGCTTCTGCAGATGATTCTGGATGGCCGCACCGACTCTCACGTCTCCAAGTTCCGCACAGACCCGTCATCCTGAGCGCAGCGAAGCATCTGCGGTTGTTCTCCTTGGTTTTTACCCAGCACAAGAAATGGGTGCCCCATCCCGACTTTGTTAGGGCGCGGTAGAAAAACGTCCACCGCTCTCGCCACTCTGCTCGCCGCCTTTTGCCCGCGGGTCATACGCCTCTTTACGCGCCGCGCGCCGTTCAAATTTGACCGGACTTATTTGCCCGGGCGGCGGTACAAGTGTTAAATGGGCTTCGATCACTCGCCGCTCAATTTCGAATGTCCGATTTGTGGAGCGCCGCCTAAGACAAGGTGCTCCACGTTTGGCGGAAATTTCTGTCCTAAATCTCACATTGAGCGCGTACTCATCGCCCGAGATTGCGTTCCGAAGCCGCCGGCCGCAAAGGCGCGAGACCGAAAAGCCGCCTGACCGCTGGCCATCGGACCTTATGAACGCACGAACGGCCAGCATTTCCGGGAGGCCAGTGTAAGAAGGGAAGCCAAGTCTCGCAGTTCGCTCTTGAACAATTAGAGAAGCAAGAGAAGCAAAAGCCAGCCTGGTTCCTAAACCTGAAAGGTGGCATCATGACATACTCGCGCGAACCGGTCAGAATGTCGGGGATCCTGCGCGGCCAGGGGGAAGTGGCGAAATGTACGGGGTCGGCTACGAGGGTGACTCTGGAAGGGACTCGACTCAGCCAGGACTGTCGGTATGCAATCGACTGGGTTTCAAAGCCCCTGCCGGACGGCGACTACAAACTGGCGCTTGAAGGCGAAGGCAGGACGGTCGACATGCATCACTCTGAGGATGGATGGCATGTGAACGTCCAGCGTTTAGGGCTGTCAATTAAGTGGGAGCCGCAGTACGGGCCGCAATCGTACAAGACTCCGGGGGAGCCGAAGCCTCAGAAACTCTTACGCCCGAAAACGACGAAAGTTGTAACGACGGGAACCCTCGTGCGAGTCCGGTTTAGCTGGAAGGATTGCGATCGTGTGGAGGCCGCAGCGAAGGCCAGTAACCAAACCACAGCGGATTGGATTCGCAACACATTGCTCGCCGCCATTGGAGCTCCATGAGCGCGGCGCGTTCGACGCTTGACTCCGATCCAGGGTCGGGGGACCAGGACCTGCTCGCTGCGAAATGCCCAAACTGTGGCGGGAACGGCAAGCTGAGATGTCCCAGCTCCTGCATAGGCGGGCACCTTATATGCCCGGAATGCGGGGGACACCGCGGTTGTTCCGCATGTAGCCATACGAAGATGGTTCCTTGCTCAAGTTGCGATGGCAGTGGCGAGATCGTTTGCAGCAAGTGCCAGGGAAGCGGATCGATAGCTGCAGATTGCTGGGGAGACAAACCGTGGAATGTTCGCGGGCAGAAAGTTCAGAATTGACCATCACCGCTGGCGGAATAACGTAGAAGTCTCAAATGGCCTGGGATCACTCGCCGCTCGATTTCGAATGTCCGATTTGCTGCGCTGAAAGCAGCGATGATTCCAGTGATGCAGGTAACAAGACTCCTGCATCATCACTCGCCGCATCAGGCGTTCAATTCAGACCAGACGGAACCCCCCCAAACACCGGTATAGTTCATTTCAATGCACGCCCTCGGGTAGACGATACGCCGGAGTGAGGGCCTTGTTTCCTAAGGCCCGGCGTGCATTATCGGAGCCGGGCCATTGAAATCATCAATCCACAGCCTTAGAGTCGAGACCTATAGGTCGCAGCTGGCAGTGTGCGAAAAAGTCCGCGAAAAGCTCTCAAAGGAACTTGAGAACGCGAATCTGACTCGCGATCAGAGAATTGACATCGGTTGTCGTTGGGATGCAGCACGGAAAGAGTCTGGCGACCTGCAGTTCATGCTGGACCGGATGGGGCGCCAGGAAATAGAAGCGAAAATCAGTCCCCAATCACTTTCGAATTTGTCAACAGAGCGCCGTCGAGCTTGAGTTCGGCCGCTATCAGCAATAACCTTCCTCCAGAATTGTCATCCTGAGCGTCGCGCCCCATTTAGACTAGCAGGCGTTTGGCGGAGAAGACGGTTGGGTCCCTTGCGGGCCTTCCAAGTCGCGGAGCATGCGGAGGAGTTGCAGCCTTAATTCGATGACGGCCGGGTTGTCCTTGCGCGTGTCGGTGCTGGCTTCGATCTGGCGAAGCGTGTCGTAGATAATGTCGGCGATGGTGCTGGTGACGTGCTCCCTCGTGGGCATAGCGCCTCCATTGCGCTGGTTTGGGGCTACCATCTTAACGCCGGCCGACCCAAAAAGTTTCTAGAAAAAATCGCAAGGGGCGGCAGCCGGTCGAGCGCCCCATCCTGACCTGATGAGGGTGCGGCAGATAATCGCCCGTTCACCACCCTCTCGGTCGCGCCGAACCAACCGTCACCGTCGCTCCACTTGTGGAGTTTTCAACTCAATCCAACTTTGTGAATGACTTCACTACGCCCAGGAGATTTGAGTAATCGTCCGTCCACAATCGGGCATCGGGCCGCCCCGGCAAAGGCTGCCAGCGGAAGGCCCGGCTCGTATCTGCAGTGAGTGTACTTAGGTCGGCCGGGTCTCGCGCCATCACCACCCAGATCGACGGCAGCTTGCCTGCATCGCTTTGTGCTTGTGTCACGTCGGTGTCGTTTGCGATGAATGCCGTCATCTGTGCGTCTCGCGCCAGGTTGCCCAATGTGGGCGCAAGATCGAAATAGAGATTGGAAACGTGAAACGCGATGATGCCTCCGGGAGCGAGCTTCCGGCTGTATAGGGCTAACGCTTCCTTGGTCATCAGGTGCATGGGAATCGAGTCTCCGCTGAAAGCATCAAGAGCGATCAGCCCAAAACGGCCGTCAGGCGCATCGCGGAGCTTCAACCTCGCGTCACCCAACACGATTCTCGTCGTCGGCGCGCACCCCCGAAGATAGGTGAAGTAACGTGGATCCTCGGCAATCTGCGCCACCAGTGGATCGATCTCGTAATACGTCAGCGTCTGCCCCGGCTGCAGATAAGACGCCATGGCTCCAGCGCCCAGTCCGACAACGGCCCAGTCTCCGTGCGGCTTGCTGCCCTGCACTTTCTCAAAAATCGCGCCCGCGGGCCCGCTGCGCGAGTAGTAGGAGAGCGGTTCGCAGCTCGCATTCGGGTTCAGGCTCTGCGTTCCATGGACGATTCCTCCGTGAAAGAGCAGCCGGAATTTTTCGTCCGGGCTGTTCCTCACGCGATAGACGCCAA
>CAZVYV010000026.1:0-18247 GCA_964630985.1 uncultured Occallatibacter sp. | reverse complement strand
AGAGTTTTTCGCCCTGGATGACCTGGGTAGCCGCCTGGCCGCCAACCGCCGCCTGGACGACGGCTTCAACGTCGGCAACATTGATGCCGTAGCGGGCGATCTTGTCGCGATCGACGTCGATCAACAGGCTCGGCTGGCCGAGCTCGCGAACCACAGTGAGATCGGTGAATCCGGGCACCTGGCTGAGCCGGCGCTTGATGTCCAGCGCGGTATTCTGCAGCACGTTCAGATCGGGGCCGTAGATCTTTACGGCGAGCGCGCTCTTCAAGCCAGTCAGCGCCTCGTCAACGGCATCCTCAGCGGGCTGCGTGTAGTTGAAGATCACGCCGGGAAATGCCTGGAGCTGCCTCTGAATATCCTCGGTCAGTTCCGCCTTGTTGTGGATTGAGCCGGTCTTCCATGCTGAGTCGCCGTAGGGCTTCAAACCCACGTAGAACTCGTCGTTGAAGAAGCCCGTCGGGTCTGTGCCATCATCCGGGCGGCCAAGCTCGGATCCGACATCGGTGACCATCGGATATTTGAGGAGAATATCGCGAACCTGCGGCGAAAATTTGCTTGCCGTGTCGAACGAAACTGTGTAGGGCATGGTGGCTCGAATCCACAATGCGCCTTCGTCAAGATGGGGCATGAATTCGCCGCCGATGAAGGGGATTAAAAGGAGCGTGACCAAGAAGATCACCGTGGACCCGATCATTGTCGCCTTGGGGTTATCGAGGCACCAGTCAAGCCAGACTGCATATCGGTCGCTGACCCACCGGAAGGGCTTGTTCTCGTGCTCGTGAACGCGCCCTTTGAACAAGTAGGCGCACATGACGGGAACAAACGTCAGCGTCAGGAGCAGGGCGCCGACGAGCGCGATCGCGACCGTATCCGCCATGGGTTTGAATAGTTTTCCCGAGGGTCCGCTGAGCGCGTAAATCGGCAGGTAACCCGCAATAATGACCGCGACGGAATAGAAGATGGGCCGATCGACATCTTTCGCAGCCTTCAGGATCACTTCCTCGAGGTTGTAGTCCTGGCCTTCGCGCGCACCCAGTTCGCGGAAGATGTTCTCGACCATGACCAATGTTCCGTCAATGAGGATTCCAAAATCGATGGCGCCGATGGAGAGGAGATTCGCCGGGATTCCTTGCGCGTGCAGGAAGATGAAGGAAAAGAGCAAGGCGAGGGGAATCGTGAGAGCAACGATCACCGCCGCGCGGAAGCTCACCAGGAATGCCAGCAGCACGACGAAGACCAGCACCATTCCAAGCATCAGGTTGTGTTCGACCGTGCCGATGGTCAACTGAACAAGATCGCTGCGGTCATAATACGGGCGCACCTTCACGTCCGGCGGGAGCACGTGTTCGTTCAGCTCCTGCGTTTTGGCTTCCACGCCTTTCAGCACGTCCTGCGCCTGCTCGCCGCGGCGCATCATGATCACGCCTTCGACAGCATCATCGGTTTTATTGAAGCCGAATTCGCCCAGGCGCGGCGCGTTGCCAATCACCACATCGCCGATGTCGTGGATGCGAACGGGCACGCCATTTTGCGTGCCCACAATAATATTGCCGATGTCGGCGGTGTCGCGGACGAGGCCAATCCCGCGGACATAATAGAACTGATCGCCCTGAGAGTAGAACCCGCCTCCGGCGTTGGAATTGTTGACGGAGAGTTGTTGAATCACGGTTGGCACCGTGATGTGGTAGGCGTAGAGCTTTGCCGGATCGAGCAGCACCTGGTACTGCATCACCGTGCCACCGAAGCCGGAATCGTCCGCAACTCCCGGCACCTGCTTGAATTCGCGCTCGACGACCCAATCTTCAAAGGTCTTCAATTCCTGCGGCGAACGGTCAGGGCTCTCGAGTACATAGCGATAGACAAGCCCGGACGGGCTGGCAAGCGGAGCAAGCGTGGGAGACACACCCTGCGGAAATGTGACTTCGCTTAGCCGTTGAAAGACCACGTCGCGCGCGAAGTAGTCGTCGGCGTCATCGTCGAATGTGAGGATGACATCCGAAAGCCCATACAGGGAAATGGAGCGCATGACGGTCAACTTGGGAACGCCATTCATCTCCACTTCGGTGGGAACAGTTACGAGCCGTTCGATCTCCTCGGCCGCATGCCCGGGCCATTGGGTGATGATTTCGACCATTGGCGGAGAGAGGTCGGGGTAGGCGTCAACCGGCATGTTGTGAAAGGCGACAGTTCCGGCAATGCAAAGCGCCACCACAAAGAACAGGACGATGGGCCGCTGGCGAAGCGCGAATTGAACGACACGATGAATCATTGAGTCGTGCTCTCCCCTCAGTGTTGAAACGAATTCGCGAATTGAAGAAACAAGCTGCCGTTGCCTACAACCTTGTCCCCAGGGGAAATGCCCTTTACGATTTGCGTCTGTCCATCCTGGACTTCGCCCAAGTCGACGTCGCGCTGGATGAATTGGTTTTGGCCATCGAGGACATAGACGAAGGGCTGGTTATTGTCATCGCGCAAGACAGCTGCGTTGGGAACCGCGAGCGCATTGGTGAGCACGCCGGCCGTCACCATCACCGTGCAGTACATATCTTTTTTCAGTTTTTCGCCCGGGTTGTCCACCACGATGCGTGCCTGTAGCGTTCTGGTGTTTGGATCGAGCGCCGACGAAATATACGAGATCTTTCCGTGGAAGCTGTTGGGATACGCGTCCGTCTGCACAACCACTTCATCTCCGCTGCGGACATACTGCAGGTCGGTCTGGTACACGTTCGCGAGAATCCATACGCTGCTCAGGTTTGAGATGGTGAACGCCTGCGTTTGGCCCGCCTGCACCACCTGGCCGGGCGAAACCAGCCGCTCCACGACCTCACCGCCAATCGGAGCCAGCACCGGAATCTGCGCCGATGACGGCGCCTTTGCCAAGTCCGCCGGATTCTTGATGCCGAGAATCTTCATGCCCTGCTCTGCGGCATTCAGGTCCGCCTGTGCCTGAATGCGATCCGACTCAGCCTGCTCCAGATCCTTTTCTGCAATCGCGTGGTGTTGATATAGCTCCTGAGCGCGGTCGTAGTTTTTCTGCGCCAGCCGAAAGGAGTCCGCAGCCTTGAGATAGGCGTCGAGGATCTGTGCGTAATCCGGGCTGCTGACTTCAAGCATCGGTTGGCCAGCCCTCACATGATCGCCCGGCACCACCAGAATCCTGCTGACCGGCCCACCGACCTGGGTGATGACCGGAGTGGTATTGAAGGCGTTGTACTCCACGGCGCCCGTGAGACGCAGCGTGTGCTTCAACGCGGCCGGTTCAACCGTGACCACCTGAACGTGATCCATCTGATCCTGCGGAATGGTAAAGAGCTGCGGAGTTGAGGAAGCAGGGTCGCGCTGCGAAAAGGACGTCATATGCGAAGCGCTGTCTTTGTGACAGGCCGAGAGCACGAGGACGGAAGCGAAAATCAGTGCGCTCCCGATTCTGCTGCCAAGGCCATTGATTGTTTGAAACTTCATGGAATGCTCCTGGTTCCCACGGATTCGCGAAGCTGCTCCAGCGCCACCAAATAAGAATCGAGCGCCTGGCGATAGCCGAGTTGTGTGGCCCGGTAGGTGCGTTCTGCATCGAGAAAGTCAAGCAGGCTGGCCGCGCCATGCCTGTAGGCGAAATCGGCGATGTCGCGCGACTGCTTCGCCTGATCGAGATAGCCGGAGCGATAGAGCGTTACGATCTGATCGTTGGCGCGCGCGCTTTCGTATGCGTCTCGAACGTCCGTCAACACTTGCCCGTTGGCGAATTTCTCTTGCTCCTGCGCTTGCGTAATGGCAAATCCGGTGCGCGCAATCTCTCCCTGGTTGCGGTCGAATATGGGTAGCTGAATCTGGCCGAAAAGCGAAATCTGATTGAGATCGGAGATGTGGGTGTAATTGATTTGGCCGGTCACATCTCTTTTGCCGATGGCCTTCTGCAGCTCGTGCTGGCTGTTGGCGGCGGTTAATCCCTGCTGCGCCGCGCGCAGGTCTGGCCTGTCCTGCAAGGCCGTTGCCTGAAAGTCCTCCAGCGAACCCTTCATCGGCTGGTAGTCAAAGGAGCCGGCGACATCGTAATCCGGCCCGACGGATTCATATCCGAGCAACTGCCGCAGGTCAGATAGTCCCTGCGTCCGGGCAAGTTCCGCCTGAGACACATCCATCTGGAACTGAAGCATCTGAAGCTTGATCTTGAGCAGATCGTCCTCGCCGATGTCGCCCGCCTTGTATCGCGCCTGAGTAATGTCCACCGTGTTCTGGAAACTCTTAAGATCCTGGTTCGCCAGGTCCAGAGTCGATTCCGCGAGCTCAACGGCAATGAACTGCGAGGCGACATTGAAAGTGAGCGTGCGTTCGTTGTCGGCAACCTGGGAACGCGTTTCGGCCGTCACGTCTTTCGCTGCTGCCAGGCGATGCTGGCGTTTCTTGCCGCGCTCAAACAGATAACTGATGCCGAGATCGAACTGTGCTGAATTGTCGAGGTAATCTGCGCTGAACTCCTCGGGTTGGAAGACGGGCAAGAACTGCGCGTCACCGAGAAGCACCGGGTTAGGCCGCAGGTTGGCGGTGGTTTCCTCGGCCTGGCTCTGCTGAATCGTGGTTTGCGCGGCCAGCAGGCTGTGATTGTGCTGAATGGCCATCTGGATGGCATCGTCAAGCGAGATGGTCTGCGCGCCCGGATTTTGCGCGAGCGTGATGGTTTGCGAAGGCGACGATTGCGTTTGAGGGGGCGGCGATTGCGCCTTCGCAAATTCAAAGAAAAGCAGTGGTACCAGCGCAACAGAACAGCGTAGAAGTTGCTGACGCATCGGCTCTTTGACTCCTGCATGTTTGAATGAGGCGGAAAAGATGCCGCGGCCTGTACTAATGTGCGTCGTCCAGCCGCGGCGTCCTCAGGGCATTTGAGGGAGCATCGGTCCGCTTCAAGATCGGAATGTGCAAATGCTGCCGGGCATCGCCCGAAAAGAAAAGCCATGGGTCGATGCGAGGAACTCGAAGAAAACCGAAGGATGCTCTAGCAGGAGGCGGGAGGGGGGCGAATGAAGAGGCGAATCTGCCGCTGGCTGGCAATGACGATTGGCTCAGCCTGGGGAGTGGAAGCTCCCAATTGCACGATGACGATGACAGCCGCCGCAGCCGAAACCGGGACGACCGTGTGCATCACGATGCAAAGCTGGCAGTGATCCGCGTCGGTATCGTTCGAATGAAGGTGCGTGACCTGTGCTATGGCCAGCGTCGCCAGCAGGACCAGACAGACCATCGCCACAGCCGGCAAGAAGCCGGGCCAGACGCCGCGTTTGCCGCGGAAAATTGTCCTAAGTCCTGTCAATCGATGCGACCTACCGGTCCTATTCTACAGAAAGCACACCAGATTTGGACGTTTTTGGTTTGGAGAGATTGTACTTAAGTTACGATTTCGGTCCGGCACGCAAAGAAAACGCTCATGGACCGGGAGCGTCTAAACTGAGTTGCCATGGTTTGTTATGTTCAAGTTCGGCGTCTCAGGGCGCTTTCGCTGGCTATTCTCTTCGTCGCGCCGGCGGCCATTCTCGCGCAAGACGCCCCGCAGAGCGTAACGATCCAAACGGCACCCAGCCCGCCGAGCGATCAAACCTCAAAGCCTCTGCCCCTGAAACCCGCGGTTCCCGGCACGGGACGAAATCTGCGCCTCATCCTGAAGGACGGCTCCTACCAACTGGTGCGCGATTACCAAATTGTGGGCGACCGCGTGCGCTATCTCTCGCAGGAGCGCGGGGAGTGGGAAGAACTGCCGAAGGACCTGGTCGACTGGGATGCCACCAACAAGTGGGCCAAGGAACACGACCAGCTGATCGACGAGAACTCGTCGCCGGCCATGAAAGAAGCCGCTGACATCGACGCGGAGGAAACCGAGGAGCGCGCCGACGAAAAGGCGCGCAGGCCGCAGGTCGCTCCGGGAGTGGAGCTGCCCGATGAGGACGGCGTCTTCGTGCTGGACACGTTTCACGGCACTCCCGAACTGGTGGAACTGAAGGCAACCGATTTGTCGCTGAATACGAAGAACCGCAAGGGAATCGAAGTCTTGAATCCGTTGGCGTCGCAGCGGGCGAGCTTGGAGCTCGAAGGCGCGAACGCCCGGGTTCACCTGCACGTCGACGATCCGGTGATTTATCTCTCGCTCGGAGTCGAAGATCAAACAGAGCCGGTGCTCACGCACCCGATAACGGTGAATACGGGCGGTGCGCAGGCGGTGAACGGCGGAAAGCATGGCGCGCACTCGCCGCAGTCGGGCTTTGTGATTGTGCGTGTGGACGAGCGGCAGCAAGTGCGGATTGTGGGCGCGATCCATAGGAGCCCGACGGGAACGGTGACGCAGGACGAGGACACCATCCTCACCAAGGCGGAAGTGCTTCCGGGCAAGCACTGGTTGAAGATCGAACCGGCACAGACACTGGCCATCGGCGAATACGCACTGGTGGAAATCCTCCCGTCGGACATCAGCGATTCGGTGTGGGACTTTCGCGTGGACCCAAGGCTGGGCGAGAATCCCGGCTCGATCGGGCCGATCCTCGATACGGGGAACCGGCACTAGCCGGTCACCAGTCAGGAATAGCCAATGGGGATCTCCCCTCCGCTTGTCATCCCGAGGAGCCTGCCGCAGCGGGCGACGAGGGGTCTGCGGTTGCTTTTCAGAAATCCCTCAGCACAAATCCCTATGCGGCGAGCTTCACCCGCCGCCTACGACCGCTCACAATGTAATGCGTGAGCAGAAGCGAAGCGGCAACCGCGCTGACAATCGCATCCGTAGCGGGCATGCCGCGCGGACCCCAAAGGGAATAGCCGCGGCCGTCGAGCCAGATCATGTAGACAACGGGAACGTTGGCCAGCGAATTCACGATCGAATAGCGGCCGCTGCCGCTCTTGCCCGAGGCGCCCATCATCTCCAGAATCACTGCCGTCGTGAGCGCGTAGCATACGCCGATCGTGAACAGGTAAAGAACGGTGCCGGCGAGGTAGATCACCGGTTTGAGCGGACCGAGAGCTAGAACTGCGAGCGTGGCGGCATTGACGATGGTAGACACGAGGAACGCGATAGGTGCACGTATCTTGATTGGAACCAGCGAAGCGGCGAGCGCTCCCGCCGAGGTCAGAAATACGCCGCCAATGCCGTTGATCCATCCCACCTGCTGGCCGCTGACACCGTAGTCGCGCGCCAGCTCGCCCAGCAAGCCGATCATGGCACCTGATCCTGCGGGGCCGGCAACGACAAGGATGTATGGAATCGCCTCCCAGCGGAAGAATGTGGTCTTGCATTCGTCGAGAATGCGCGCGAGCGTTTCGCGCAGAGTGCCCTCTGTGACAACCGGTTCAGACGGAGCCTCAAGCGAGAACAACGCTGGCAACACGATCATGGCGGCGACGATGAGGCCGAGAACGCCGACCGAAACGCGGCCAGCCAGCGAGGCGATGGCGAACACGGCCACAGCGCCGATGGCGAGCGATCCGACCTGATAAAAGCTGCTGGCACGCCGTCGATTCAGTTCGCTGTGCAGCGTAGCCATCATGCCGCCACAGGCTGCGGGGCTGAGCACGGCGATTGCCGCGGCCAGAAATAAAAGAGTGACACCCCATGTGGAACCGAGGCGCGGCAAGTGGAAAGCACAGAGAAGCGTGACCGCTGCGGCAATGCTGGCCGCAATGATCCAGAACCGGCGCTGGAACAAGAAATCGGTAATCGGTCCCCAAAGAAAGTAAATTGCGTGCGGCAACGCGATGAGGGCGCTGATGCTGGCCGCTCGCGCTGGGTCGACACCTTCATTGCGGAGCAGGAAGGTGAGCGCGCCGCTGACCAGGCCGATCGAGATGACCGCATCGGGTGCGATGAGAAAGGCAAACAGCCAGGGGCGATCGTGCGGCGTCGCCGGGGATTCAATCTCGACTTCCGGCTGCGACGCTGGTGGCATGACGGTCACCGGATTAGGAATTGGTGTAGCGCGAGTTGATACCGTTAAGTGCCGTTTTCATCAAGAAAACGGCACCTTGCACAATGCCCAATTACGTCGCGAGAATTCCTAATTCGGTCTTAGCGTAGCATGAGGTCAAATTGCGAGGCGCCCGCCACCGTCCTCTGATCCGCTCCAAGTTGCTATTCTTAAACGACTTAGCGGCGATCGGGAATCAAACGCCGAGTCGTTCCGGATTGGAACCCGGCAACACCCTCCCACCTATGCGGGATACCAAGACGATTCAGGCGTCGACTAAGCTCAAGACCGATACTGCGGGAGAACCATGGACACGCCGGTGCAGGATTACTACGAGTTTCTTCAAATCAGCCCCAACGCCGATGCTGAGACGATTCATCGCGTCTACCGTTTTCTGGCCGCGCGGCTGCACCCCGATAACAACGAGACCGGCCACGAAGAGAACTTTCGCCTGCTGAAGGCGGCCTATGACGTTTTGGCGGATCCGCGGCGGCGCGCAGAATACGATTCAGCACGCTCGAAAGCCCAGGCGCCACCCGAGCCGCTCGCCACAACCATCGATTTCATGGACGTGATGGATGGCGAGTTAAACCGGCGCCTCGCGGTGCTGGCGGTTCTTTACTACAGGCGGCGCACCAACCCAACTTATCCTGAGGTTCCTCTCGCCGAAATTGAAGAGCGAATGGGTTTCCCGCGCGACTACCTTGACTTTACCCTTTGGTATCTGCAAAGGAAGGGGTACGTCACCAAGGCGGACAACGCGGCGTACACGCTTTCAGTGGACGGCGTGGACTTTGTCGAAACGCAACGCGCGAACATTCCGACCCTGCACAAACTGCTCACCAGCGGTTCAGGATCGTCGGTCGAAGACCTTTCGCGCGCACCGCGGAAACCAGCACCCCCAGCCGAGCCTGATCCTGCCGCACCAAAGCCGACGTATACGAGGCCCGAACCCAAGCCGGCCAGTAAATACCAACCTCCGCGCTCTCCTGGAACAATCGTTTTGCCCGCCTCAATGAGCCAGACGGAGGACCGGCGCCGCTTGAACAGGCCGGAACGCCGCGTGGGCAAGCCTGATCTGCGCGACAAGAAAGTGGAACGGCGCTTTCACTTCAGGGATCGGCGCGAGGAACCCGTGGTCCGGCCAACACCCGGCACGCCGCTACTCGCGAGCGGCGATTCCTAAAGCCTTCATCTTGCGGTAAAGGTGACTGCGCTCCAGGCCCAGCAACTCGGCGGCATGGCTAATGTTGTTGTGCGCCTCTTCAATCTTCTTCAGAATGTATTCGCGTTCATAAGCGTCGCGCGCCTGCTGCAGGCTTGAGAATTCTTCCGTTGTGCGCGAGCCTGCCCTGTGCGTAAGCGGCGGCAAATGCTTGCGTTCGATGCGCAGCGCGCGCGGATTGAGAATGAGAACCCGCTCAATCACATTCTTGAGCTCGCGCACATTGCCGGGCCAGTGATATTGCCCCAGGGCGTCCAAGGCCTCGTCGCCGATCTCGACGCGCGGACGGCCGTATTGACGGCCAAATTCCAGAAGGAACTCGCGCGCGAGAAGGGGAATATCCTGCTTCCGCTCTCGCAGCGGCGGCACAAAAAACGGAACCACGTTCAGGCGGTAGAAAAGATCTTCGCGGAAATTTCCTTTCGCAATCTCGTCTTCGAGGTCCTTGTTGGTTGAAGCGATGACGCGCACATCCACGCGCAGCGGTTGCGTTCCGCCTACCGGAGTGAACATCTGATCGTCGAGGGCGCTCAGGACTTTGGCCTGCGTTTTGAGGCTCATGTCGCCCACTTCGTCCAGGTAGAGCGTTCCCCCGTCTGCGCGCTCGAGCGTGCCGCGCTGCTCTGAAGGGCCGCCGGGCTGCGCGCCATGCCGATAGCCAAAAAGCTCCGCCTCGATGTGCGCTTCAGGAATGGCGGCGCAGTTGAGCTCGACAAAGACGGCGTCGCGACGCAGGCTTTCGGCGTGGATGGAGCGAGCGATGAGTTCCTTGCCGGTGCCGGACTCGCCATAGATGAGCACGCGCCCATTGGTGGGCGCCATGAGCTTGATCTGCTGTCGAAGAGCCTTGAGCGGCACGCTTTCGCCGGTCAGGACAGCGGCGGCGCTGAACTGGCGCTTGAACTCCTCGTTCTGCGTGCGCAGGCGCCGGGCTTCGACCGCATTCTTTAGAACGATCAGAGTGCGCTCAAGCGAGAGCGGCTTCTCAAGGAAGTCGTATGCGCCGAGCTTGGTGGCCTTCACCGCCGCTTCAATGGTGCCGTGGCCGCTGATGATGACCACTTCAGGCCGCATCTCCGGCGCCAGATCGCGAATTTCCGCCAGCAGCTCAAGACCATCGCGGCCCGGAAGCCAGATGTCGAGCAGAACCACGTCGTAGGGCGTGTCCCGCAGCAGCACGAGGGCCTCGTCTGCGTCGGACGCGCCGGCAACTCCGTAACCTTCCTCGCGCAGAATCTCCTCGAGCGAACTGCGTATCTCCGCTTCGTCGTCAACCACCAGGATGTGATTCATGACGCGGCGCCCTTCACCGTTTCAACATCTTCCGCGCCGGGCGCGTTCGACTGAACCGGCTCAACCAGCGGCAGGCGCAGCAGGAACCGCGCGCCCTTGGGAACATTTACCTCGGCGCTGATGGTGCCTCCGTGCTCCTGAACGATTTTGGCGGCGATGGAGAGGCCCAGCCCCGTGCCGCGGCGCTTGGTGGAGTAGTAGGGCAAAAACAGCCGCTCGCGGATTTCGTCGCTGAGTCCAGACCCGGTGTCGGAGACGGTGATTTCAGCGGCGGCGCCGTCTTCGCTCAGCGCGGTGCGCAGACCCAGAACGCGCAGCAAACTGCCCTGCATGGCTTCGGCGGCATTATCAATCAGGTTGGCAAGAGCGCGGCGGATGGCTTCAGGATCGGCAAGCACAGGAGGCAAATCGGGCTCGAGATTGCGCTGCACCGTGATGCCTTCAAGGCGGCCGCCAAAGAGCGCGATGGCTTCTTCGACGATCTGATTCATGTCGCAGGGCCGAGGCTGCGGCGCGGGAAACTGCGCCAACGCGGAGAATTGGTCAACCAGCGTGCGCAGCGTGGCCACGCACCCGAGAATCACTTCGCTGCACTTGCGAATGATGTTGGGCGAATCGGGATTGCCGCGATCCAGATGCCGGGCGATACGATCGGCGCTGAGGGCAATGGGTGTGAGCGGATTCTTGATCTCATGTGCCACCTGCTGGGCAACTTCTTTCCACGCCAGCTGGCGCTGTGCGCGCAGGAAATCCGTGGTGTCTTCAACCACCAGCACCGATCCGGTTTTGCCGGGGCCAAGATTGAGCCGTGCGCTGGTGATGGCCAAATGGAGCGTGCGCCCGTGGGCGTGAAATTCCAGTTCCGTTGAGGCTGCGCCCATGCGGTTGGCGCGGCGAATCAGCGTCGCCAGTTCCTCGGCGCAGTCGGCGGGCAGCAGGGATGCGATGCTGTCACCGGCCAAAGGCGCGTCCAGCCTGAGCCCCATCAACGCGGCAAAAGCCCGGTTGGCCTGCAGCACAACACCGGCTCCGTCGAGCGTGACGACGCCTGACGGAATCGTTTCGACGATCGTTTCCAGCTCGCGGCGGCGCTCTTCGACGGCGAGGTTGGCCGCTGTAAGTTGCGCCTGGGCAGTCTGAGCCAATTTCCGGCTGGTCTCGAGATCCGACGCCATGTGATTGAACGAACGCACCAGGTCGCCCATCTCTCCCGTAGTGATGTCAGCCACGCGCTGCTCGTACTTGCCGGCGGCGATGGCATCCATGGCATCGGCCAGGGCCTCGACCGGGTATGTGATTTGCTTGGAGAGAAAGACCGCGAGCCAGACGCTGGAGAAAAAGACGAAGACCGTGACCAGCAGCAATGTGAGCGACAAGGTGGCTCGGATGATTTTGCGAGAACGGTAGAGCTGCAGGTACTCATCGGCGCCGGAGCGGATGCGGGCAGTCGTCGCATTCAACCCCTGGGGCATGGGCAGCACAGCAACCACGATCTTGCCCGTAGAAGTGGCGGCCATGCCGACCGCGTATTCCTGGCCCGCGACATCGACCTCCGGATGGTCATTCCGCTGCGCGGCCAGGAGTACGGCCGCCGAAAGTGGCCCGCGTAGTGGAGTTTCAGTCCAATCAAGCTCGGGAGTCGATGCCCGGAGAGCGGAGCGGCTCGACTCGGGCGGAGCCTTGTAGTTCGTGAACATCCGCCCTTCCCTGTCGTAGACCAGTAGAAAGCCGCCCTGCAGAGAAAGGCGGCGCGAACTCATGATCTGTTGCAAAGCCTGAGGAGTTCCGTCCACCGCTCCGCTTTCAACCACCGACGCCGCTTCGCTGCGCGCATTGCTGGCCACATATTCCACCAGCTCCTGTACAACCCTGGTGGAATCGTCGCGCAATTGCGAAGCGTCAGGCGAAAACCACCGCTCCAAGGCCCGGTTGAGCAACAGATAGCTAAAGAGGAACATGAGGGCGGCGGGCATGAAGGTGATGATGACCGCGCCCAGCACCATGCGCGAACGCAGCCGTGCGCCCAGGCCGCTGCTTCCCTGCCCAACATAAACCTTGAGGACAGTGCGAAACAGCAGAACGAGCAGCAGCAGCAAAAGCAGGAAAAGCAGGAGTTCCAGCGACGTGAGGGCAATGGTCTGCGAGTACGTTGCCGGATTGAGAAAATTTACGTTCGAAGTGTTGAACGCCTGCAGCGTTCCGAGCAGGACAAAAATCAGCACCACTCCGCCTGTGAGCAGAGCGATCGATCTGCGCCGCGGATCGGCGAGGAAACGCATGGGCCGATTATAGAAGCAACGGAGAATGTGCAGCAGCGAATTAGGGAAGGCGGGTATCGGCGTTTCTGTAGCGCCGGCGTCCTCGCCGGCTGTCGTGCGGGCGTCCTCGCCCGCACATCCCATCCACAGCCGGGAATCGCGAAAGGACGAAACGCTTGCGCCGTAGGCGTTCGCCGCGGCGAATTAGCCCCGCGCTTCCACTGGGTCCCCAACGACAGGTCTTCGTCGTTGGGGTGGTTGAGCGTGGGGAACGCGATGGGAAACCGATTCCGGAAAGCCGCAATTCTTGAGGAAGCGAAACGCTTGCGCCGTAGGCGCAAAGGATATTAGCCCCGCGCTTCAGCGTGGGGATGGCGATGGGAAATTAAATCTCGAAGTCCCGTAGGGACGAAGCCGTTCAACGTTAACCACTCAAACTTGCGAGCAATCGAGCGGGCTCAAGATCAGATTCGTGATGTTGCTGACGATCGGGTCGAAAGCGAAGCGCGGGTTGGCGGAAAGTTTCTTCCACGCTGGATCGTTGCGAAAGACATCCCACTTGGCGTCGAGCTCGGCCAGATCGGCGAAGCTGAGCATGTAAGTCAGGTTCGGCATGCGCGACCCAATGAGCGTGTCACCAAAAAAGACAGGATGGAAGCCGGCATTCAGGAAAATCTCAAACTCCCCGGAGTGGAACATCTCCACTTTGCGGACGTGTTCGCCGTCGCTCGGGCTCTCATACGTGCGCAGCTGAAAGATGCGTTTGGTTTTGGTGGCAGTAGCGGGGGGCGGGGTGAGCTTTGGCCAGCCTGTGAATGCCGCGAGGAGTGAGACCTCTGCGCGCTGAAAAGCCGGCGCCGCTGACGTGGCATTCCAGAACGGGTCGGCGGCCTTGAGGAACTCCGAATCCTCGGGCAGGCGCAGATCGAGTTCCGCGAGGGTATCGAGGGATGGTCCGGGAATGAGCAGATAGTAAGCGGGCGTTTCGGGTCCGATATCGAGCTTGAATGCCCCCACCGGCCCCAGTCCCAGGCGGCCCAACGCGGGAATCAGGGCGCCCGCGAAGTAGCTCTCGGTGACCTTTAACTGCTGACCGCTGAATAGGTTATACCGGCGCAACTCGTAGAACTCCCGGCGTGGCCCCACAGGAGCCCCTGTTGCCGAGGCCCCGGTACTCGAGGTTTGACCAACCGCCTTGCCGGCGGCGGCAAGAGTTGAGGCGGCGATCGATGCGGCGAGAAAACGGCGGCGTTTCATGTGCCCTCCGAGAGCGATTGTACCCGCCGGAAGGAGCAGGGACCTTCCGGCCCGGAGCGAACGGGCCGCAACTATCGCGGCGCGGCCGTGTCTGGAAATCCAGAAGCTCTGCGGAGCTTCGACGATTTTTCGGCAACTCCCGCCGAAACCTGTGCCGCCGATCCGAAAGGTCGGCGGCATTTTTTTGATTCTCGTGTGGACCTTGAGTACGGGTCCGGAAGAAGCAGGGACCTTCAGGCCCGGCGGCTCTGAGAGGGCACAGCTTCACTCGGAAATCCCATTCACACCCGCAGATTGTCTGGCATCGAATCGCTTGCGCCGTAGGCGCAAAGATGTTAGCCCCGACCTTCAGCGTGGGGATAGTGATGAGAAATTAATTCTCGGAGTCCCGTAGGGACGGCGCCGCCTTGAAAGGGCACGGCTTCAGCCGTGCCGAAAAGCCCGCAAAAAGGATTGGGCTTTAGCCCCTGAGGGATGGCCTAAACAATCATTTGAGACCCGCAGCCTACCGTGTGATCAGGAACATCACCCAACTGAAAACGATCACCGAACCAACGAACAGCACGAAACAATAAGCGCCGTAGCGGAACATGCGCTTTGGAGTGTCGCGCATGGTGATGCCGAAAACGGTGGAGGCGAAGAGCGCGAAGAGAAGGACCGCGACGAAGTGGGAGGGGTGCATCAGGATTTCCTCCCCGTGCGCAGATTATGCGCGTCAACGGCGGCGATGATATTCAGCAGTCCGGCCACTACTATGAAGACCCTGCCGTAGTCGGCAACCGTGGTCTGGACGGGCTGCGCACCCAGACCGAGCGCGCGGCTCACGAAATAGAGCAAGCCGATGCCCAGGTCGCCCGCCATGCCCAGGAGGCTGAGGATGTCCTGCGCGCTGGTGTAGAGCTTGCCCTGCATGGCAAGGCCGAGCGCAAACATGGCGACGATCGAGACCGCAAGCAGCGTGCCGCGAATCCATTTGCCGAGAAGAAAGTGGCCGGCTCCGGGCACAAGCCATCCCGCAATAAGCGGAAGGTAAACGAATCCTTGCGATGAGGTTTTTGCCGCGGCAGGCTTGCCCGCCGAGGTGGGCTTGTTCGGGGTGGTTGCCATTCCTTTATCGACTATACAAGATGGGGTACGGTCGATATTGGACTGCGTACCCTGGTGTCATGAATTCCTGAGGCCCTCACTGCGCAGGCTTTGAGAGCTGATTCGGAACCGGATGGTGGTCGAAGCTGATGGCGCGGCTTATCTTCCACTCACCGTCTTTGAGCTGCCAAAGTGTGACGAATTGTGCTTCGCCCAGGGCTGTCGGATCGTTGGGGTGCGTAAAGCGATGCACGCCGATTTCGACGGCGCCGTAGCCCTTCAGTGGGTAGACCTCAAGAGTGCCGGAAACGAGCTCGCGGTGAACCTTGCCGCAGATGTTTGCCTTGATGGCGTCGAGGAAGAGCTGGCGGCCCACGGATAGGCCGGTCTGATCGTGATAGAACTCGAGATTTTCGTCGATCATGGAACCGAGCTTGGGAAGATCGCAGCGGTTATAGGCGTCGAAGAGCGCGGTGTCGAGGGCGGCGATGGTTTTGTACAGGTCGTCAGTGGGCGGCAAGCCCTGCCCGGATTGGGCGTTGGCGCACACGGTGAGGACGGCGAAAGCCGCAAGAAGAAGGCAAGTGCGCACTATCAACGAGGACTTTTTGCTCGAACGCGGGATCGGCATTCAACGAAGTACGGATGCGAGCCGCATTCTGTTCCACGGGCGAACGCGCGAGCAATGTCAAGCTCCCGCCGCCATGAATTCGCGCTAATCCATTGAAAACAATCGGTAAATATCGCGGCCCAAGTTTGCCGATCATTTCGAGCAAATCACTACACTGGTCTTAGGTGAGCTGAGTGCCTGGCTTGTGATTTTCTCCCTGTGGGATACAAGATTGGAAGAAGAATAATTTTCCTGCCTCCGAAGTGGTGCAAATGCCACTTAACTCGTTTAGCATCAGCATATTTTGGTCAAAACCGTCGACAAATTTCGACGATTTTGTTGCCAGAACAGCCCCAAATTCGCCAGATTTCAATGGCAAGAGGCACGCCGCTAGATCTGCACCAGTTCCTGCTGAATGCGACCCGTGACCCAGGCTTTGCCGGGAGCCGTGATTATGTTGATCTCGCTCCGCACGCCGAACTCGGGCAGGTAGATGCCCGGCTCGACCGAGAAGCAAGTGTGAGGCAGGATGCGGCGGATGTCGTGCGTTTCGAGATTATCGAGATGCGCGCCCGACCCGTGAATCTCGTGAGCGATGTTGTGGCCTGTGCGGTGGACAAAGAAATCGCCGAAGCCGGCTTCGCTGATGACAGAGCGTGCCGCGTCGTCGGCTTCGAATCCGGCAATCGGCCGATTCGCTGCGAAGGCTTTCTCAACGGTTTCAATCGCGGCATCGCGAGCGCGCCGCACGGTGTCGAAGACGAGTTGTTCTTTTTCTGTAGGCTCGCGGCCAACCACACCGGTCCAGGTCACGTCGTAGAACACGCTGGTCGGCGTATCCAGTCGGCCCCAGATATCGATGAGCAGAAAGTCGCCCTCGCGAATTGGAGCGGCATGCTCGGCAGTCGGCTCGTAGTGTTGATCGGAAGTGTTGGCGTTGACGCTGACGTCGGGTCCGTTTTCCCAGACCAGGCCTTCGCGGCGCATCGATTCGCGCAACCAGACGACGAGATCGAACTCGGTGAAGCGGCCGGCGCCGCCGCCCGAAGGGGGACGCAAGGAGCGTGCGATCTCGGCCCATGCGCCGACGAGAATGAGGTCGATGGTGCGTTGAGCGGCGTGGTGGCTGGCAATTTGATCGGCGGTGAGGACGGCTTCAAACTGGCTGACCAGATCGGCTGAAGTAACAATCTCTTTGCCCAGCGAGCGGAGGAACTCGACCGTGCCCGCGTCGACCATGGAGACATACATGATGTCGTTGTTCGGCGAGTACTGCATCGCGATCTTTTTCTGGTTTTGGAGCAGATCCTTTAGGCCTGCACGCAATTCCTGCCAACTGGAGTATTGAGTCTTGGCGCCGGGAAGCGCGTCGAGGCGCGCTTGTTCAATCCGATGAACAAGCTTGCGCGGCTCGCCGGTCGCGGGAATGAAGTAGTACCAGCGGCGGGTGATGTGGGCACTGGGATCGAGAGACAGGATGCGCTGTGCAATGGGATCGCGGTGGTGGTGATCGTAGAAGAGCCAGCCGTCAAGCTTGGATTCGCGGAGGGCCGATTGAATGGCGTCGAGATTCATCACGGGAACATCATACGCGCAGAAGCGGTGGCGCTAGCGAAGATCGGATTCATGTCGAACGCCGTTGGCGTCGATGAGCAGAACCCATTTCGAGCCTCTGCACTGGAGCCACTCCGGTGATCGTTCGATCGTGCCGGATGCTGAAAGATTATCGGGCTTACCATCGACCTCATCCAAGTCGAAGGCGGTAACGTTCATTCCGGCGCGAAGAACAACTTCGTCGCCGGAGTCATTCAAACAAGTGTCGCCGTGGGAGAGGCAGAGGATGTTCCCAAAGAGCCCATTGAAATCGGCCTGGAGGCGGCACATGTGTTCGATAATTCCCCGATCTTCAGATTTAGGAACGTGTAAGCTTTATCTCTCGCGAGGATTGGCCCTTCTTGGCACCCTGCAACCTGATCGACACGTGAACCAGCGTAAGCGCCGCAGGGGTGACGCCGGGAATACGGCTGGCCTGGCCGATGGTCATTGGACGAATGCGATCGAACGTTTCGCGCATCTCGCGCGACAGGCCGCTGATGGTGCCGTATTCGATCCAGTCGGGAATTGTGACGGACTCGGCAGCCTTCAGCCGCTCGATAGACTTCTTCTGCTGCTCGAGGTAGCCGGCAAACTTGATCTCTGTTTCGACGGCGCGCGCCTCGTTGCGCATCATCGCTCGCGCTATATGCATAACCGCATTGTCATCCTGAGCGGAGGTCGCCACGGCGACCGGAGTCGAAGGACCTGCATTTGAGACAGCCGCAAACCCAGCCAGGAACGGCTCGCGCTCGAGATCGTCGTGCAGCGCAGCAAGCAGCGGCTCGATCGTCACTTCAGGCCGCTTGAGAAGTTGGGCCCACGTGATGCCCGCCGTTGCCGGCAATTCTCCAAACCCTGCGCGCCGCAGCTTTTCGGGATCGACCTTTCCCGAGGTGAGCAAGCGTTCCAATGCGAACATCCGCGCCTGCTTCTGCTCGTACTCGGCCCAGGCTTCGTCGTTGATGAGGCCGAGCTTTCGCCCATA
>CAZVYV010000025.1:12105-18448 GCA_964630985.1 uncultured Occallatibacter sp. | reverse complement strand
GGGCGGAATCCCTCGATGTTGTCGGCGGGCATGAGCGACACCGCGCCGACATGGAAAGAGCCGGTACCCATGCCTGTGATATCGAGAGTGGCGTCATCGGTATCGGCTGTCGCGGTGAAGCGCAGCGGGAACTTGCGGTACGCCGCACCGAGCGTGCCGATCGTGACGGTCTGGTGATCGGCTGATTCCTTGCCCCACACGAGCGTGACTTTGACGACCGTGCCTGGAGAACCGGACAGCACAATGCGTCCGGTGTAAGCGTCGCCTTTGCGAACGGCGATACCAGATTGGCTGAAGCCGTGGGGTTCCTTTCGAGCGAGCTTCACCAGCGGCGAGTGATCTCCGGTAAAGGGCGCCTTGGTATCCATGATTACGACGTCGTCGCCGCCGATGGGAGCCCACCAGCGCGTAGGAGTGCGGCGAAAGCGCGGGTTTCCTCCGGCATTTCCGAGGACCGGAGGAGGCGTGGGTGCGCCGGCGGTGACCGGGTAATAAAACTTGCGATCGACAAGCATCTCTGACCAGACACCGGTGTTAACAATGTCGCCGCCGTGTTCGAGAAACTGGCCATAGATGTACTTCGAAATGGGAGCGCCAGTCTTCGATGTATCAATAACCGCACTGACCGTGCTGGTCTGGGATAGAACGAAGGCCGGAGAGGCGATTACAAAAGCAATAAGCAGGCCAAAAATCAAAGAAAGCGTTTTCTCGGCAGTGATCTTTCTACATTGATGCATGGTTCATTTTCTCCAGATATAAAACTCAATGGCGCCAGCGTGTTTTGGGATCGGTAGTGTTCGCAGAGAATGAAGGCAAAGTAAGGACCAGAGCCATCAATCCGGCATCGATGGAAATTCGCAGCACGGGACTCCTTCTTGCGCCGATGCCGCAGCACGAGTGAGTAACAGAAACCGAAATTCGCTGACCTTGCCTGCAATCTGACCTTAGAGTTCGGTCATTCCGGGGCGCGCCCTCGGAATTTTCGACTATACAGGTACCAAGCGAACGGGAACAAGTCGAATAAATCGGTTTATTCATATCGAATGGCTCGATGAGTAATGGCTGCTTTTTATGCGGATAGAACAGGACGGATTTACGGGACGGCAACTCAGTGCTTCTTTAAGGCCCGTCTCAGACCTCTGCGAGATCGGCATTGAAGCCAAGCAGGTCAGCCAGGGCAATAACTTCGCGGTTATGTGAGCCGAGGTCCCTGCAGACGAGGTTGAGTCGAACATCGCGGGTGCCTCCTGCGGGCAGGCCCAGAGGCACAAGATCACCATCCTTGAGATCGGATTCAATGCGGTACTCCGGAAGCCAACCAAAGCAGAGGCCGCTGCGGATAGCGTCAATGGCCGCCTCAATTGAGGTAACACTGAGAACACGCTGAGCAGGGACTCGCGGCTGATGCTTGAGGGTTCCCGATGCTGTGCCCTCGATGGTAACAAGTGTGTGCTGCATCAGTTCTGAGCGATTGAGCTTGCGTTTGACAGCGAGGAGCGGGTGGTTCCTGTTCGCGACCGCGATCATCCGGATGGAGATGACTGGTTTTACGAAGAACTCCCTGGAGACCAATGCCGTGATGCAAAGGTGGGCGTTGCGGACTGAGAACTCTGAATCGGCGGAAAGGAAAGTGCTCTGATGGAGTTTGGGTTGAACATACGGGAAGCGACGGGCGAATTCGGCCAGAGCGGCAAAGAGGCGGCCGTTAGGAAAGATGCTGTCCACCGAAAGCCGCACTTCAGATTCACCGCCGGACGCGAGCGAATGGGCGCGCTGCTCGACTTGGTGAAAACCGGCAAGGTGGGCTTCGACGTCGGCGAGCAAGACGCGCCCGAGTTCGGTGAGGTGCGCGCGTCTACCCTTCGTCTCAAAGAGCTTAATGCCGATCCGTTCCTGCAGGCGTGCGATCGCGTAACTAATGGTCGACTGAGAGCGATTCAACTGCTTGGCCGCTGGCGCAAAGCCGCCCAACTGGACAACGGTCTGCAGAATCTCCCATTCATCGAGGGTGGTGCGCATCATTCCCAATATATCTAACAAATCGATGCATCTGAGCTAAAAATGCGACTATCGCTTCGAGATTCTTTCACGATACGATGCGCTTGGCCGATTTCTTCCTCTGGATTCTGCGTGAACCATCCAGGGTCGAGACAAAAGCGATCATCGTCAGGGGTCACGGTCAATGAAGATTGCACTCATGACCGTTTTATTAGAGCGCGAGCTTTTGCTCCATGCGGGAGAAGGGGCGACGTCAAGGCTGCCATGTCGAATTTGATGGCTGTGCAATATCGAAAGGTCGACGTCAGAAATGCCTTTTTTCTAAACCCAAATGATCCAACCTGTTGAAAGTACTTGAGGATCTCCGCACCGGACCCTCAGGCATACGACTCGAGCAACCACGAAGGGGGATGCAGATTTGAAATCGAAATCAGAAAAGGGTATTTTTCTTACGCGCCGCGATGCTCTGAAGCTTTCGGCAGCTGCTGGCATGGGCGTTGCTCTCGCCAGGGACTCACACGCCTCGGACAGCATCAAGACGGGTGTCCACCAGGAACCGGGGAACTGCTCTACGCCACGTTCCGCGGTTGCCAGTACGCAGTATGGCAAGGTGCGCGGCTTTCTCGATGGCGGGGTTTTCACGTTTAAGGGAATCCCGTACGGCCAGGACACGGGCGGGGAGAACCGCTGGCTTCCGGCAAAAGCTCCCGCACCGTGGAAGGACGAATATCCTGCCCTGATCTACGGGGCCAACTGTCCGCAAAACCTGCATCCCTGGACAGCCATCGAACAGACTTTTCTGCAGGACTGGGATGACGGCTATCAGAACGAGGACATGCTCAAGCTCAACGTGTGGACGCCCAGCCTTACCGGCAAACGCGCCGTGCTGGTGTACTTCCATGGCGGAGGATACAGCTTCGGTTCTTCCTACGAACTCCCGTCGCAGGAGGGCGCGCAGATGGCGCGCTATCACGATGTTGTATCCGTCACCGTCAATCATCGGCTTAATATTCTCGGCTTCCTGGATGTTTCCGAGATTGGCGGTTCCGCCTACGAAGACTCGGTCAATGTAGGGATGACCGACCTTGTGGAATCGCTCAAATGGGTTCAAGAAAACATTGCAAACTTCGGCGGCGATCCGGATCGCGTGATGATCTACGGCCAGTCAGGCGGCGGTTCGAAGGTGACCACGCTGATGGGTATGCCGTCTGCGGTCGGTCTATTCGATCGCGCATCTGTCCAATCGGGCGGCGGCGGCAATATTCCGGACAAAGCGCAACAAAAAGAAGTCGGCCGGCAATTGATGAAAGAGCTTGGGCTCGAGCCCAACGACCTCGGAGCGCTGCAGAAAATGGAATGGTCAAAACTGATGGCTGCAGGGAATGCGGCCGTCTCCAAGATCAATCCTCCGATGCGCGGCGGGGCTGGCCCGTTTTCTCCCGGACCGCCGCGTGTCGGCTGGTCGCCGACGCTCGACGGCAAGATCATCAACGTTCGATCCTTCTTCGACGTCGCGCCTGAAGTGTCTAAGGACGTGCCGATGTTGCTCGGCTCGGTAAGCGAAGAGGGCAATCAGATGCACAGCCGGCCCACTGAAGAAGAATGGCACGCCAACCTCGCGAAAGCCTACGGCGAAGACAAAGCGACCGCCTTGGTTGCCGCTTTGAAGAAGGCGCATCCGGAAAAGAGCATCCGCACGCTGTCCTATATGTGCAGCGGAAGCTTTGGATTGAACAGTCTCTCCATGCGGAACAACATTGTGAAAATGGCAAGGTTAAAGCACGAGCAGAACGCAGCGCCGGCCTTTGCGTATTACTTCACGTGGCAATCGCCCATGCTGGAAGATGCAGGCGCCTGGCACACCGCCGAACTTCAATTCTGCTTCGACAACACCAAGCGCTGCGAGCAGGGAACAGGCAATACCGCCGAGGCGCAGGCACTGGCAAAGAAAATGGCTGCTGCCTGGGCGGCATTTGCGGCCAGGGGAAACCCCAGCCTTCCAGAATTGCGTTGGCTGCCAACTGATCCGGAGAGCAATGCGACCATGGTCTGGAACAACCAGTGCAGGATGGTTGATGATCCTGAAAGCGACGCGCGTAAGATCATCTTGAGCTGAGTGCGGGCGCGGTCAGAGATCAGGTGCCATCGCTTCCGCGCTCGCTGTTCCAATCCTCCAATCCGAAAAATGCCACGATCGTTTCGATATTCTAGGTGCGCCCGCATGTCATGATCGGACTGCGGGCCAGCTCTGGGACGGCAACGCCGATAAGAAGCGGTCAGCTTATGTTTCAATATGAGGTTCGATATGAATAAATGCATCATGCAAAGATTTCTTCTCGCAGCTGGATCGCTTCTCTTCGCCATGGCAGTACAGCCTTTGGTCGCCCAGGATGCAGCAACCGCTCCCTATTTGGACACGAATTTGGCGCCGGAACAAAGGGCTGCCGACTTGGTACACCGGATGACTCTTGCGGAGAAAGCCACGCAAATGCAGAACAATTCCGCGGCGGTTCCGCGGCTCAACATTCCTGCATATCAATGGTGGAGTGAGGCGCTCCACGGAGTGATCAACCAAGGTGTAACCGAGTATCCCGAGCCGATTGGACTGGCAGCGACCTTCGATGCTGCTGGAATTCATATCATGGCGAACCAGATTGGCATCGAGGGGCGCATCAAGCACGTGCAAAATGTGCGCGAAGGACATACGGGCATCATGGGCGGCCTGGATTTCTGGTCCCCGAATCTGAATATCTTCCGTGACCCGCGCTGGGGCCGCGGACAGGAAACTTACGGCGAAGATCCGTTTCTCACCGGCCGCATGGGCGTTGCCTATGTCACTGGATTGCAGGGTGACGATCCAAAATACTACCTGGCCATCGCAACACCGAAGCATTATGCCGTGCATAGCGGTCCTGAACCCACGCGGCACTTTGCCGATGTGGACGTGAGCAAACACGACGAAGTGGATACCTACGAACCTGCATTCCGTGCTGCCGTCGTAGAAGGCAAAGCCGGTTCAGTCATGTGCGCTTACAACGCAATCAATGGTCAGCCGGCGTGCGCGAACCAATACCTGCTGCAAGACCAGTTGCGCGACAAGTGGGGATTTCAGGGATACGTGGTTTCGGACTGCGATGCGGTTCGGGACGTCGCAGCCAATCATCGCTTTCGTCCAACGCAGGCACAGGGCGTTGCCATCTCCGTGATCAGAGGCATGGACAACGAGTGCGTCACCTTTACTACAAGGTTCGGCGATCCCGACGAAAAGGCATATATCGACGCGGTGCAACAGGGGTACCTGCCTGAAAGCACATTGGACACGTCGCTAATTCGTCTGTTTACTGCGCGCATTAAGCTAGGCATGTTCGACCCTCCGGACATGGTCCCATACACAAAGATCGATGAGAAAGAACTTGATAGCGACGCGCATCGCGCGCTCGCGCGCAAACTTGCGAATGAGGCCATGGTCCTGCTGAAGAACGATGGTCTCCTTCCTCTCAAACCGGGGATCAAGAAGATCGCCGTCATCGGTCCGCTCGCCGATCAGACTCGGCCGCTGCTCGGAAATTATGCCGGCCAGCCCACGCATATTGTCTCCATCCTCGACGGCCTTCATGCGGAGTTTCCCAACGCCACCATCACGTATGTCCCCGGAACCCAATTCCTGCGCACCGATGGAACCCCTGTTCCCGACAGCGTTCTCACCACACCCGACGGCAAGCCTGGCCTGAAGGCCGACTACGACGAAGGCATGATGAGGGGCAGGCCGATCCCAGGAGCGAGTCCTACACCGATCGCCACCCGCACGGAGCCCAACGTCAAGCTCACCGACAGCAACTTGCCGCCGGAGATTGCCGGCAGAAAGACCTTCGGCGTTCAGTGGTCGGGATTCCTGACTCCCACCGAGTCGGGCGACTTCATCCTCGGTCTTCGCGCCGCAGGTTTCGCAAGGCTTACAGCCGATGGGAAGCAGATCGCCGTAGCCTTCGGTGGCGGAGGCGGACTCTCTGCGAGCGTGGGTCGCATCCACTTTGAAAAGGGCAAGAAGATCGCTCTCAACATCGGTTACGGCAGCGCCGACGGCAAGCCGCACGCCGAGTTGATCTGGGCCAAGTCGAACGATGCGCCTTCGCCTGAGGCCATCGACGCGGCGAAAAATGCCGATGCCGTGATCGCCGTTGTGGGAATCACAAGCCAACTTGAAGGCGAAGAAATGCCGGTGAGTGAACCGGGATTCCTCGGAGGAGATCGCACCAGCATCGATCTTCCTCAGCAGGAGGAAGATCTGGTCGAAGCAGTAGCAGCCACCGGCAAGCCGCTCGCCGTGGTTCTCATCAACGGCAGT
>CAZVYV010000025.1:0-12005 GCA_964630985.1 uncultured Occallatibacter sp. | reverse complement strand
ATCATCGCTCAAGGGGATTACACGATCAGCATCGGCGGAGGACAGCCGGATACAGGGGCGTCCGTCGTGACCGGAAAATTCCACATTGATGGGCGAATTGATCTGCCGGAGTAACGAGTGTCGACGCCGAACTCCACGGGCTCCGCTTCCCGTTGAGCTTATGGTTTGCCTAACGGGAGGATCCAGCGTTAATTTGTCAGTCGCAAAATCATTTACGACTTTGGGGTTCGTATGAAATCAGGGAAGAAGCAGTTCGATTCGCACCGAGACGCGCTAAAGAATGAAGTTGCCGGCATACCCATCGATCGCCGGAGCTTTCTCCAGTACATTGCGGGCGCGGGAGTGATGGTCGGCCTCGGTCAAAAGGTCTTCGGTCAGGCCCCGACGGAAACCGGGGCGGGCCCAGCCCAAGCAGATCAGAAGGCTGCATCGACAAACGCACGCCTGCCCGACGGCTCCGAGTTTGTCTCGTGGGAACAGCCGCTACGATTTTCGAAGACATACTACGTCGACAATCTGTCCGCCAAGGCCGACGACAACGGACCCGGCTCCAGGACGCGGCCTTTCCGCACCATCAATAAGGCCGCACAGGTCCTCGAGTCCGGCGAGCGTGTGGTCATCGCTTCCGGCACCTATCGCGAGTGCATCCGCCCGATGCGCGGCGGCACGGGCCCGGCGCAGATGATCAGCTACGAAGCAGCGCCCGGGGCGAAGGTCTTCATCAAAGGTTCGGAAGTTCTCAAAGACGGCTGGCAGCAGGAGTCCGTCGCTTCTCGTCGTTTAGGGCCGGCCGACCAGGGATCTGGCGAAATCACCACTTGGCAGCGTGACCTCACCGGCGACATGTTTCCCGATGCTTACAACCCTTTCGCCCTGGCAAGCGCGCCAGGAGATCGGGCTTGGCTCGACACCAAAGCGGTCGACATGGGTCCGTATTTCCGCAGGCGTGGACTTGTGTTTGTTGACGGAAAGTCGCTGGAGCCGATGGAGCAACTTCGTGAGTTGGCAAGCACGCGCCTGCCCGGTCCTCCGCCTCCGGGAACAGCGATTCCGCTCACAGGCCTGCCCGCTCGCACGCGCGGCGGACCGATCATGCAGGAAATCGGCGGCTCGCCCGATGCCCGTTTCTGGGTCGACAACCCGGGACAGGCCATTCACATCCGCATCGCCGACGGCACGCCCGACGAACACACTATCGAAATCACCACTCGCGAGCAAGCCTTTGTCCCCGCAAAACGGGGCCTTGCCTTCATCCGTGTTAAGGGACTCACTTTCCAACACGCCGGCAATGGCTACCCGGTTCCACAGCGCGGCCTGGTATCCACGGCAGGCGGCAATCACTGGATCATCGAAGGCAACACGATCGAATGGGCCAACGGCGTCGGGCTCGACATCGCGAACGGCGATTGGAACGCCAATCCTACGCCGCAAGCGGGAGCATCACAGATCGTCCGAGGGAACACCATCCGCTGCTGTGGGGTGGAAGGCATCGGAGGCATGCGAACCCAGGACACTCTCATCGAGGACAATCTCATCGAGTGGTGCGGGTGGGCCGATGCCGAGCGGGCATGGGAAGCCGCCGCAGCCAAATTCCACGGCGCCCACAACCTGCTTTTCCGCCGCAACGTGGTCCGCCATATCCGCCACGCCAACGGGGTCTGGCTCGACAGCGGCAACGTCAACTGTCGCATCGCCGGCAATGTTTTCGCCGACGTCCTGACCGTCAGCGCCGCCGTTCACGTGGAAATGAACTTGCAGCAAAACCAGATCGACAACAATGTCATTTGGAACGTTCGCAACGCTGAGCCGGGCACGCCAGGGCAGAGAGGATGCGCGGGATCGGGCGTGTTCATCAATGCCAGCGATCGAGTGATCATCGCTCAAAATCTTATCGGCCGCTGCGACAACTCCGGCGTTTTCGCGATCACACGTCCGGACCGCGTCGGCAGCGGAACCGCAACTGGAAACAATATCTCGAACAACATCTTCACCAGTTGCGGCAAGTCAGCCATCGTATTCCTCAACCAGAACAACCAGGCCGACGGCAACCTCTATATCTCCATGCCCAGCGAGTTTCAGGGTTTCTTTGCGGACGACGCCAAGCAGTTTCTTGACCTTACTGCCTGGCGCGAGGCACACGGCTGGGACAAAGACAGCGTCGTGGCGGACATGCAGATCGACTTTGATCCTGACAACATGCAGCTGACAATCAACAGCAGCCAGCCGTTTCCTCAGGTGACCGTGGTCAATCACATCCAGAACGATATGCTTGGCGAGCCTACCGGAGAAGCCAGGGCTCCTGGCCCCGTGGCCGACCCCGGCGCCAAAAGAATTTGGCAAATTGACCCGCGCACGTCGGCTGCGGTTGGAAGCCAGGCCTGATGCGAGTAGTCAACGAAAATCTTTGCTTTGCCGAAAGCGAATGCTCCAATCTTTCTTGAAGAACCTCACTTCCAAATTGGATCCTTTTGGTCGTTCAGATCAATCGAGACTCAAGGAGTTACATAATGCCCATGAATCGGCGTGAGTTTTTGGCGGCCTCGGTTGCGAGTGCAGCTGTGTTCCAGCAACGGATGACGGCATCTCCGGAAGTGAATATTGAAGTCGCGATTGATGCGTCCAGGAGTGGCGAGCCGATCTCCCCGCTGATTTTTGGAGGCTACATGGAGCCGGCAACTACGCGCGTGTGGGCTGAGATGCTGACCGATAGGAAGTTCGCCAACCCAATTACCAACGCGCCGGAGGCGCCGATTAATCCGGCCTTTCGTCGATTCGCAGGTGAGCCGTGGAGACCGATGGCGTCTGAACAGATTGTCGAGATGGATACGATGCGGCCGTTTGTCGGCGAACACAGTCCGCACGTGAAACTGGACGGCTCTGGAGCCAGGGGCATTCAACAGGCCGGGCTGCGCCTGCGCGGCGGGCGAACGTATGATGGTCGGATTTATCTCAAAGGCGAGCCGGGAGTGAAAGTGGAAGTACGGTTGGTTTGGGGACCTGGCGCGGATGACTCGCAAAGTAATCCGATCTCTTCCTTATCGGACCAGTATCGGAAGTTCCCGCTGAGGTTCACCCCGCAAGGCGACAGCGAGAACGCGCGTTTGGAAATTGTCGGCTCTGGTAGCGGATCGTTTCACGTCGGGACCGTTTCTCTGATGCCATCGGATAACGTGCAGGGATTCCACGCCGGGATGATCCGGCTCTACAAGGAGGCTGGTTTCAAAATGGCGAAATGGCCCGGCGGCAATTTCGTCTCTGCCTACGATTGGTACGACGGTCTTGGTGATCCGGATAAGCGCCCGCCGCGCAAGCAGCCGATGTGGTCCGACAGAGTGGAATCGAACGACGTGGGGATTCATGAATTTGTCGCCTTCTGCCGGTTGCTCGGGGCCGAGCCATACCTGGCCATCAATAGCGGATTTGGCGATGCGCGTCAGGCTGCCGAGGAGGTGGAATACTGCAACGGCTCCGCCGCCACACATTTGGGGAAACTGCGCGGAAAGAATGGCCATCCTGAGCCCTTCAACATTCGCCTTTGGTGCGTTGGCAACGAGATGTATGGTCCCTGGCAGTTTGGCCAAATGTCGCTGAATCAGTACTGGGTCAAGCACAACTACATCGTCGAAGCCATGAAGAAAGTGGATCCCCGAATCAAGGTGACTGTATCGGGGGCCAGTGTTTGCGAGAAATCAATTGGCGGCGCCGAGAAGAAGAACGACTTCTTCCCGGATGAATGGGAGCCGCCCGTCAACGCCACGCTGCCCTACGAATTCGGAAGTCTGAACGACTGGGACGGCTGGCTGCTTACCAAGTGTAGCGACAACATCGACAACCTCTCCGAACACACCTACGCCTACCCTAACCTTGCATTTGACAGAGAGAAGCAGCGCTTCATTGATGTGATAGACCCATTACAATTCAGAACGCGAAGGATGGCCAACCGAATTGGTGAGGCCTTTGAAGCCTGGGAAAAGTATGTCGACAGAATGCCTTGGTTGAAAGAGAAGAACATCAAGTTCATATTCGATGAATGGGGCATGAGGTTCCGATCCGCTGACGGAAAGTCCCACCAGCCGCCGGGAATGGTTTCTCCACTCTCGTACGCTCTCTTCCTGCATGAATTGTTTCGTCACTCCGGAATGGTGACGGCCAGCTGTCCGACAGGGGGACTTTTCACGGTGCTCATCGACAACGCCGGCGAAGCGGTGGGATTTACTCCGGAGGGACTGGTGATGAAACTCATGGCGACTCACTTCTCCGGCGCCCTTCCGGTGGAGGTTGGCGGGAATTCACCCCAGCGGCCAATGGCGGGCACACCGATGGTCGACATTGGAACTCGGACAACGGGAAGTCCGACGTATCCCCTGGATGTGGTTGCGGCACTCTCCGGCGATCAAAAAAGTTTTCTTCTTTCTGTGGTCAACCCAACGGAAGATGCACAAAGGATTTCCCCAAGAGTCGCCGGCATACAGCTGCGCGGGCAAGGCAAGCTGTGGCAGATCGCTGCATCCAGTTTGAACTCGGCAAACGAGCCGGACAAAAAGCCAGTCGTTGAAATCCTCGAGATTCCTCAGAATGCGCTTTCAGAAACGGTCGAGATTCCGCCGATCAGCATCAACGCGTATGAATTCCGGATTGCGTGAAAACGGCCGGGTGCTGCCGCAGATTGTTGCCACCGCCGACAATGATCAAGTTCTAGCCGGTCGAAGGCCGATTGATCCGACCACGGTCATGATCACCGAGCCTGACCGCGTCCGACGCGTTCCTGGCCGACATCGGCACGATGGAACATCGAAAATATAGATCGGTATCGTTTAAAAAATAGCGCTTGTCAGTCCATCTTTCTGCGGACTAGGATTCGTTAGTTTTTTGAGTAAGCCAGTTCACGGGATAGAAGCAACGACAAAGCTTGTGATGAAATCCGGTAAACGTTTCCCCGATTGAAGAGCGCGGGCCGGGTTCCAAACAAATTCGAATGTAGCTGCTCCTTGCAGCGGAGGCGGAGTCCATGTCAGGCAATTATGCCGGGGATGTATCAGAAAATGGCCGGGTTGCGCCATTTCCCACGTCAAATTCCCAGGGCAAAGAGATCTCTATCGCATACGGGGAAACTGTCCAGCAGTCCTTCAGTTTGTTTTCCCGATGCGGTGCTTCCATAGCCTGCTGCATCTTTGCGTTTGCCGTCGCGATGCTATCGGCCGCCGGACTATCGGCGCAAACCTCCGGCTCAATTTCAGGGCACGTCGCCGATCCGACGGGCGCAGTGATTCCCGGGGCGAATGTCACGCTGACGAATGTCGGCACCGGAGGCCTTCGCACAACGGCCACCACCGGCGCAGGCGACTACCTTTTCCCCGACGTCCCGCCAGCAGAGTATCGGATTCGGGTTGAGCACGTGGGTTTCAAGACTTCCGACAGCAGCAACTTTGAATTGGATGTGCAGCAGGCGCTGCGTCAGGACTTCACGATGGCCGTTGGACAGGTCACGCAAACGGTCACGGTCGCGGCGACTGGTACGCTTCTCCAGGTTGACAATGCCACCCTCGGTACTGTCATTGAGAATGCAGCTGTGAATGAGCTGCCCCTGAATGGCAGAAACTACCTGTCGCTGGTACAGCTTTCGTCCAACGCCAACACTCTTTCTTCGGCATCAGGCCAGGCAGGAAGCCGCCTGGGAGGCGATCGCGCCAGCCAGGCGATCTCGGTCGGGGGCCAGCGCATCATGTTTGACTACTACACGCTCGACGGCGTGAACAATACCGATCCTGACTTCAACACCTATGTCGGGCTGCCCTCCCTTGACGGCATCCAGGAGTTCAAGGTGCAGACGGGCGTCTATCCGGCTGAGTTCGGCCACGAGGCATCGCAGGTCAACGTGGTCAGCAAGAGCGGCACCAACACCTATCACGGCTCCATGTACGATTTCATCCGCAACAACATCGCGGACGCAAATCCCTATTATTTTCCCTACAACTCCGCCCCGATTAAAGTATTTCCCTACAAGTGGAATGACTACGGATTTGAACTCGACGGACCGATCTGGGCTCCCAAACTCTACAACGGGAGAGACAGATTCTTTTTCATGGTCGACGACGAATGGAGGAAGGTCCGCTCAATTAATCAGGCCAGCGCCACTTTGCCCACCCCGGCCGAAGAGAGCGGCAATTTCCAAGGCTTCACCACCGCAGCCGGAGCTCCGGTCACCATTTACGATCCGGCCACCGGTGACGCCAACGGCCTGGGCAAGACGCAGATCATGTGCGCCGGCCAAGCGAACGTCATCTGCGCCAACCGCATCACCCCGCAAGCCACGGCGTTGCTGAACTACCTCGGGTCAAGCACTGGGCCAACCTACTCGGGCGGCAAGGTGATCTCCAACTATTCGTACACCACTACGCAACCGACGGATCGCCAGAGCCTGGCAGTCCGTGGAGATTTCATCCAGTCCCAGAAGTCGCAATATGCCTTCCGATACAGCTCAGGGAACGAAGACATTTTATCGACGGGTTTGCTGGGAGCGGGCAGCAAGATCTTTACCCAGTATTATCAGTACATGGGCTCCAACACGTGGACCCTTTCGCCCACCATTGTGAACGAGGCGCGGTTCGGCTATAGCCATTTCTTCAACTCCCTCGGTTTGTTGTCGGCATACACAAATGACGTGGTTGACTCAATCAATATCCCGAACCTCAAAGGTGGCGCCGCCTCAACGTGGGGCATTCCTGCCATGTCCTTCGCTTCGGGACCAACGGGCACAACGCCCAGCATCTGGACTAGTTTTGGGGATTTGGGTGGGGATGGCCCCTACGTTGTGACCGATCCCACCTGGCAGATTGTCGACAACATTTCCTGGGTGAAGGGCAAGCATTCTTTCCGGTTCGGCTTCGAGTACAACCGGCAGACCTTCAACCAACTGGGCAATCAGTTCTCGCGCGGGCAATTCAGCTCTGAGCCCCTCGCTACCGCCCTCGATTCGGGCACGCCCGGAAATATCACGCTTTCAGGAGGCGACTCACTCGCTGATTTCCTGCTCGGCGATCTTTACCAGTCAACGGTTGCAGTTGCCGTGGCGGATGCCAATTACGTGCGCAGCGTAGAGGCTTACTACTTTGACGACACCTACAAGGCCCTCCCCAATCTCACGATCTCTGCGGGCCTCAGGTATGAGCTGACCCCTCCGTGGAACGATACGTTTGGCAATAACTTCAATGCGCATGTTCAAGTGATGCCGGTGAGGGGCGACATCAGCACCACATACCCGCAGACCGAATGGCCCCAATATCTCCGCCAGGGCAACTGCTCTCAGGCAGACGTGTATCAAGGCCTTGCAATCAACTGGACAACGCCTCTGGGTCCGCAGCCGGCTTGCAGTAACGGAATCTTGCCCAATGGCCCGCTGATGGATACCCACTACCTGAATATTGCGCCACGCTTGGGTATCTCGTACTCGCCGAATTCCAAGATGGTGATTCGCACCGGCTACGGCATCTTCTACAACCAGGACATCGGCAACGCGTATTTCGACATGGCACGCAACATTGCCGGGCGCGTGACATACACGAATGCGGACTCGACCCCCAAGATCTACGGCAATTCAAATCTGACATGGAGCAACGCGGCGCCGGGCGGCGGCGGCACAATCGCCCTTCTTCCTCCGGGTACCGCGTACTCGAACGCAGTCAGCCATAAGACCTCGTACACCGAGCAGTTTCTGTTCAACATCCAGCAGCAGGTTGGGCAGGACTGGTCGTTCGAGCTCGGATACCAAGGCGCATTGCACCGCCATCTTTATGGATTCAGAAACGCAAATCAGGCGACTCCATACGGATACATTGGTTCCGGCACTTCAAGTTCGGTCGCGTCCCGCACCCCCTTCGCGAATATGGGTGGAATCCAATATGTGATCGACTCCGGCACCGGCAATTACAACGCATTCAGTGTGAAAGCTACACGGCGCTTCAGCAAGGGCCTCAACGTGGTCGCTTCGTATACCTGGGGCAAATCGCTCGACGATACAAGCGGAATCCGCAACCAGGGGAACGACAACTTGTATCCGCAGGACAGCGAATGCGTCCCATGCGAATACGGCCGTTCCGCCTTTGATGTGAAGAACCGCATCGTTGGCTCGGTGCTTTACGAATTACCTATCGGAAAGGGCAAATCGATGGCGGTGAATAACAAAGCCCTGGACGCGGTGATTGGCGGCTGGCAAATCGGCGGCATCTTTACCCACCAGACCGGTGTGGTCGGGACTCCCATCCTCGGTATTGACAATGCCAGCATCGCATCTCCGTTCGGCAACTTCGATCGGCCCAATCCGACCGGACAAAGCCCGTACCTCAGCGGCAGCGCCAGAACTTTGAACGACTGGGTCAATAAGGGCGCTTACGCTGAAGCGGCTCCGGGTTTCTTTGGAACTCTCCAGCGCGGCAGCTTCACCTCTCCGGGCTTTACAGACCTGGATGCGTCGCTGCATAAGGATTTCTTGATGCCGTACAACGAGAAACATATGTTGTCGATCCGATTCGAGGCGTTCAACGCTCTCAATCACCCCAATTGGAACGAACCGACTTTGACGTACACTTCGTCGACATTCGGCCGCATTACCGGAACACCAGGCGAAGGCGCTCCGGGGGCTATGCGAGAATTGCAACTCGCGGCAAAGTACCAGTTCTAGTCAACGGGTCGACGCTGGATTCTTCGCTGTTCGACTAAAGTTGTTGCACCTGCGCCGGAGATCTTTTCGAGGTCCGAATCTTTCATCCACTCGGAACGCTTCGATCTCCGGCTCGTTATCGCGCAGCCAGGCATTCCGATTAGTAAGTCTGAAGATGGATGTCTCGATCGAGACAAAAGGAACGAACCATGCGACGCCCAGGCGATCCCTCGATCTCGGCAGGCGGTTCTATCGATCCCAATCAGGTGCCTCAAAGGGTTTTTCTTAGTGGCGCGACCATGCCGACCATCGGCTTGGGAACCTTCGGATCTGACCATGTCTCCGCGGCCGAGGTCGCCGAGGCGGTGAAGGGTGCTGCCGCCGCCGGCTACCGGCACTTCGATTGCGCTTCAGTCTACGGCAACGAGCGCGAAATCGGTGGATCGCTCGCGGAGATTGTCGCCAGCGGAATACGCCGCAAGGATCTTTGGATTACGTCAAAGTTGTGGAATGACAAGCACGGTGAGGACGACGTCATCGCCTCCTGCCGCCAGTCGCTTGCCGATCTGCGCCTCGACTATCTCGATCTTTACCTGGTGCATTGGCCGTTCCCGAATTTTCATCCGGCAGGCTGCGATGTGACCTCGCGCTCTCCAAACGCCAAGCCCTACATCCACGAAAACTACATGAAAACCTGGCGCAAGATGGAAGAACTGGTGGACATGGGTTTGGTGCGGCACATTGGCACCTCGAACATGACCATCCCAAAACTGAAGCTTGTTCTGCGCGACGCTCGCATCAAGCCAGTGGTGAACGAAATGGAGCTGCACCCGCATTTCCAGCAGCCGAAGTTGTTTAAATTCGTCGTCGAGAACGGCATGAAACCCGTCGGTTATTGTCCCCTCGGTTCACCGGGACGGCCAGAGCGTGACCGCACACCCGAAGACACCGCACCCACCGAGGATCCAGTGATCGTGCGCATCGCTGAGAGCCACGGGATCCACCCCGCTGTGGTCTGCATTAAATGGGCGGTGCAGCGCGGGCAAACGCCCATTCCATTCTCCATCCATCATTACCGCGCCAACCTTGAAGGCGTTCTGGGAGATCCGCTCACCGACGAGGAAATGCGCTCTATCGGCGCCATCGACCGCAACTGTCGCCTGATCAAAGGTCAGGTCTTCCTGTGGAAAGAGGGCCAGACCTGGGAAGACCTTTGGGATGTGAATGGAGAGATCACCCCACCGTAGACCGTGGGGCGCTTTCAGGCGCAACGTTTAAGATCGATCCGGAGCGATTCAAATGAAAGCGACGATGACCGCAGCGTTCCTTCCGGGCGACTCAACAGTTCAGTTGCGCACGGTGCCAGTGCCGGAGCCAGTCCACGGAGAAGTTCTGTTGCGGGTAAAGGCTTCAACGATCTGCGGCTCCGACATTCGCTGCATCTACCATGAACACCTGGGCAAGGGTCCCGAAGGCTATCAGGGCGTGATCGCAGGGCATGAGCCCGCGGGCCAGATCGTCGCCACAGGCCCCGGCTGCCGCCGCTTCAAAGTAGACGACCGAGTGATTGTCTATCACATCTCGGGCTGCGGCGTTTGCAACGACTGCCGGCGCGGCTACATGATCTCCTGCACAAGCGAGAAATACCGACGCGCTTACGGCTGGCAGCGCGACGGAGGCATGGCGGATTTCATGGTGGCCGAGGAGAAAGACCTGATTGCCCTGCCCGATGAACTTTCCTACGGTGATGGCGCCCAGGTTGCCTGCGGATTCGGTACCGTGTATGACGGTCTCGAGAAAATAGGAATCAACGGCAATCATGCTGTGCTTATTACGGGTCTGGGACCAGTGGGACTCGCCACCGGCGCGCTTTGCCGCAAGCTTGGTGCGCAAAAAATCATCGGTATTGATGTAATGCCTGAACGAATGGATATCGCGCTCAATCTCGGCCTATGCAATGCAGTTCTCGTTGCCGGACCGGACAATGTTGCCGAAGTTCGTCGCCTTACCGGAGGCATGGGGGTGGAGCGCGCCGTGGACTGCTCTGCCAATGATGCCGCGCGGGCCACGGCGATTCGCGCCACCCGCAAGTGGGGCCGGATTGTTTTTCTCGGCGAGGGCGGGCGGGTCGAATTCGATCCCTCGCCGGATATGATTCACGATCAAAAAACGCTCTATGGTTCGTGGGTCACATCCACTTGGCTGATGGAAGAGCTCGTGGAGCGGCTGGTGCGCTGGAACCTGCATCCAGCAGAAATCATCACCCACCGCTTTCCGCTCGGGCGCGCCGGGGAGGCTTATGCGCTAATGGCTTCGGGAAAATGCGGCAAGGTCGCCGTTTGCGCTGATGAAGAATTGAAATGAACGAGGATCGAGGACAAGAGCTATGACTGCAGCGCCGGGAAATGCGAGGCCGGGCTGGAAAAGCCAATTGAAGGCGGTGCTGCCGCTCTACGGTCATCGCAACTGGATCGTGGTTGCCGACTCCGCATATCCGGCGCAGTCCAAGTCCGGCATCGATACCATCATCTCCGGCGCCGGCCAGATCGAAGTTGCTCGCAAGGTATTCGATGCCGTTGCGGCCAGCAAACACGTTGGCGCCAACATTTATCTGGACCGGGAATTGGGATTCGTCGCGGAGGCTGATGCGCCGGGCGTTTCGCGTTATCGCGCCCAACTCGCAGAGCTGCTCAAGTCAGCAAAGACAACGACTCTGCCCCACGAGCAGATTATTTCCAAGCTCGACAAAACCGCGCAATTCTTTCGCGTGTTGATCATCAAGACCGATCTCACGATTCCTTACACTTCAATCTTTTTCGAACTTGACTGTCGTTATTGGAGCTCCGAAGCGGAACGGCACCTCCGTCAGGCGATCGCTGCTTCCGCAGCAAACTAGGATGGGCAGTCGTGGCCGGTGCTTCTGTCCTACTCAATTTATTTGACCGACCAACCTGGGAAAGGAAAAATCTCTCATGAAAATGAATCGCCGGAAACTGCTTCAATGGATGGGTAGCGCTGGCTCTGCCCTGGCTTTGTCGAGATTCGCGCGCTCGCAGCAAGCGGCACCCAACGGTCCCTTCCTGCCAACCAGGGAATCATTGCAAGCCTACAAGATTCCTGATTGGTTTCGCGATGCCAAGTTTGGCATCTGGGCGCACTGGGGACCTCAGTCCGCTATTGAAGACGGCGACTGGTATGCGCGCAACATGTACGTGCAGGGCCAGCCGCAATACTTGTACCACTGCGAAACCTACGGTCATCCCTCCAAGGTCGGCTATAAGGACCTGGTCAACATCTGGAAAGCGGAGAAATGGGATCCGGATCATCTGATGGGTCTCTACAAGAAGGC
>CAZVYV010000024.1:15684-18457 GCA_964630985.1 uncultured Occallatibacter sp. | reverse complement strand
GCCGGGGCAGCGCTGGCCGTGCGCAGCCCGCAGAAAGCAGTCAGCAGGGAGTTGGCATCGTCCGCAGCCCCGGCGTTGAACCCTCCCGAGCCGGCGCCGATGGATCCCGAGCGCCAGCGCAACCTGGAAATCTATGAGCAGGTGAAAGGCCACCTGAAGCGCGAACCCACACAGAGTTCGCGCCTGCTGCAGAGCTGGATTCATTCCGAGTAGCCGCCGGCGGCGGAAACGCATCGGGCGAGAGCCGGGACGAAAGCCGAGGGGCGAGCCGGGAAGAGAGTTGGGGAAAGGAACAGGCCTTGGCGGAGCAGGATACCGAGAGCGGAGCATCGCGGCACCGAGCGGGAGCGACCCTGTCCGGCGTGCGCAAGGCGGCGATCCTGCTGGTGGCCGTGGGCGAGGAACTGGCCAAGGAGGTTCTGCGCTGCCTGCCGGAAAACGATGTCCAGCAGATCACCGAAGAGCTTGCTGACCTGCGCGGCATTACGCCCGAGCTTTCGGCCGAGGTGCTGGAGGAGTTCTGGGGCCTGCTGGACACGCAGAACTTCATGGTGCACGGAGGCCTGGATTACGCCAGCCGTGTGCTGGTCGAGGCCTTCGGCAAGCAGCGCGCCGACGACATGATGGCGCTGATGCGGCGCTCTCAGGAGGCGGCGCAGGGCAATCTTGCCAAGCTGCAGCGCACCGATCCGCAGCAACTGGGCAAGCTGCTCGACTCCGAGCACCCGCAAACCATCGCTCTGGTGCTGGCGCACCTCGATCCCAAGCGCGCCTCGACGGTGCTCGACAACCTGAGCGAGGAGCACAAGGTGGTCTCGATCCAAAGACTGGCGGAGATGCGGCAATTTTCTCCAGAGATGGCGCAGAAGGTGGCGTTGATTCTGCATCGCCGCCTGGAAAGCGTGGGCGACACTGCGCGCCGCAGCTACTCCGGGTTCAAGGCCGTGGCGGATCTTTTGAATCGGCTGAACGCCGAGGAGTCGAAGAAGATTCTCGAAACCATCGAAGAGAACCAGCCGGAGCTGGCGCTGAGCATTCGCAATCTGATGTTCACTTTCGAAGATTTGATCACGGTGCCGGCGGCGACCATTCGCGAGATTGTTTCCGGGGTCGACAAGCGGCAATTGGCGCTGGCCTTGCGCGGGGCGAACGACGAGCTCAGGGCGCAGATCTTCAAGGCCATGAGCTCGCGCGCCGTGGAGATGCTGAAGGAAGATATGGAGGTGCTCGGCCCGGTGCGCTCGCGCGAGGTGGCGCAGGCGCAGCAGGAAATCCTGAATCTGGCGCGGCGGCTTGAGGCCGAGGGCAAGGTGATTCTCAAGCTTGAGACCGGCGACGAGATGCTGGCGTGAGCTGGGCAGGGAAGAGGGAGCAGGCAATCAGGGGCAAGCAAAGGGAAGCACGGCGCCGAGAATAACGGCGAGAAGGTCGGAGTTGAAGAGGGTGATGGAACAGGACGCAAAGGCGGGGGGCGCGGTTGAGGTGCTCGAGTATCCGGCCTGCCCCGGCGCGGCCGCAAAGGAGTGGAGCGGCTGGATGGAGGCCAGGGAGGACCGTGCGGCGTCTTCGTCGCAGGGCCGAACTCGAAGCGTGGGCGGAACCGGCGACGGCCCCGCATCCGGCGAAAATGAAACGGAGGCCGCGCGGCGGTGGTTTGAGAGCGGACGGGTCCGAGGCCTCGAGGAAGGGCGCCAGGCAGAGCGCGAAGCGCACGAGGCCGCGCTGGCCGCCGATGCGGAGCGGAAAATGAAGCAACTTGGCGCACTGGTTGCGCGCTTCGCGGAGGAGAGCGAGCGCTATCTGCGCGCCGTGGAGCAGGAAGTCGTAAAGCTGGCGTTGGCGGTGGCGTCGCGCATTCTGCGCCGCGAAGCGCAGATGGATCCTCTGCTGTTGTCCGGCGCGGTGCGCGTCGCGCTGGGACAACTGGCGGCCTCGTCCGAGGTGCGATTGCTGGTGCCCGCGGCAGAACTGGAGCTGTGGCGGGAGGCGATTGCGCATTTGCCGCATATCGCGATGAAGCCGGAAGTGGCGGGAGGCGAAGGAATGCGCCTGGGAGATTGCAGAATTGAGAGCCAGGTGGGAACGGTCGACCTCGGCGTGCGTGCTCAACTCGCGGAAATCGAGCGTGGATTCTTCGATCGCGCCGGGGCTGAGTTGATCGAGACGAGCGCGGCGCCAACGGAAAGTGCCGCGCGGAATGCGCCCGAGGGATGCGCATGACGGCGCAGCTTGAAAACTATTTCGTGCGCCTTGAACGGAGGCAGCCGTGGCGCTGGCGCGGCAGCGTGATCGAATCGGTCGGCCAGACGATTGAGTCCGCTGGGCCACCGGTTTCGGTGGGCGAGTGTTGCGCGATTCAGGACCATCGAGGGCGCGCGCACTCGGCCGAAGTGATCGGCTTTCGCGGATCGAATGTATTGTCGATGCCGGTCGAGGCGGCCGACGGGATTCGCTTCGGCGATCGCGTGTGGTCCGAGGGCGTGACGCCGCAAATCGAAGTGGGCCCTGCGCTGATGGGGCGGGTGTTGAACGCTCAGGGAATTCCGATCGACGGCGGCGGCACGCTCGGTCTCGCGAAGACGCTGCCTCTGGATGGCGCGGTACGCTCGCCCTTCGACCGCGTGCCCATTCAAGAGCCGCTCGGCACGGGCATCCGCTCGATCGATGCGCTGCTTACCGTGGGCCGCGGACAGCGGGTAGGAATCTTTGGCGGCTCGGGCGTGGGCAAGAGCACGCTGATCGGCATGATGACCCGCAATACCGAGGCCGAGGT
>CAZVYV010000024.1:12682-15584 GCA_964630985.1 uncultured Occallatibacter sp. | reverse complement strand
GCGCGCGAGATCGGCCTGGCGGCGGGCGAACCGCCTACGGCAAAGGGGTACACGCCTTCGGTGTTTGCGCGCCTCGCGCGATTGCTCGAACGCGCGGGTCGGTTCCGAACGGGCTCGATTACAGCCTTCTATACCGTTCTCATGGAGGGCGACGATCAGCAGGATCCGCTGGTGGACGCAGTGCGCGCGCTGCTCGATGGGCACGTGGTCCTGGATCGCGCACTGGCTGCCGAGGGTTGGTATCCGCCCATCGCGGTGCTTGATTCGATCAGCCGTTTGATGCCGGCCGTGGCTGCGGAGGAGCATCGCGAGCAGGCGGCGCTGGTCCGCAAGCTTATGGCGGTCTACGCGCGCTCGGAGGACCTGGTGCGCATCGGCGCGTATAGAGCGGGCGCCGACCCGGAGCTCGACCGCGCGCTGCGGGCTCGCAAAGCGATTCGCGCGTTTCTTATGCAGGACGCACGCGAGCAGGTTGGATTGGCAGAAAGCCTGCGCCGTCTTGCCGCGCTGGCCCGCGAGGTTTGAGCGATGGCGGTGTCGCGCGGGCTGCAACGACTGTTCGAAGTGCGGGGGCTTGAAGAGGAACTGAGCCGGGCGGCGCTTGAGGAGGCGCTCGGAAATTTGCGTTTGCTCGAAGCGTCGCTCGAGGCGGCCGTGGAGCGCGAGCGGGGCGGACGCCGCCATGTGACGGCGAGCGCGGCTTCTTCCGATGCGGCGGACAGAATCGCGGGCCTGGAGGAGACGCGCGCGGCAAGCCGTCGAGCGGAGGCTCTCAAGCCGAGAATCGCAGAGATGGAAGCCGAAGTTGCGGCACGGCGGGAGGTGTTCCTCGGAAAAAGAATGGAGCGGCGGCAGGTGGAGACGTTGATCCGGAAAGCGAAGGCTGCCGACGCACTGATAGCCGGACGCCGCGAGCAGCGGGAGATCGACGGCTGGTTCTTGAGAGGGGTAGGGCGCGGCGATGGAGCCGAGAAAAAGAGTTGATGCCGGCGCGACTTGAGCTGACGAAATGGCGGGCAGATCGGAAGAAGCCAGAGCGTACGGTAAGAGAGGCCCAACGGGTTGCAATTGCACGATCGGCTTGCGGAAACTTGAGCGAAAAGAATGAGAGCCCGCAAGAATCTTCCTTAAGTGGAATCAATCTTCCAGTTTTGAAAATCTCCTAACCCCCTTGGCAACACTTTGGCACATCTACTGCACTCCACCCTCACATGACAGTTGTCACTGGCGCGGAGTTGGGCACAGGGTCGGGGCTGGGAACCCATTTAGGAGCGCGAATCGCTTCTGGGATCGGCACGAGCAAAGGCCTGGGAGCGGCGCCCGCGGGTGTTGGTCGCGATGCAGCGGCGGGCAACGAGGCGATGGTCGGGGGTAAGGAAAACTTCAAAGCGAACTGGCAGTCGATGCTGCGCGCGTGGGGTGTGTCGGCGCGCGATCCAGGCGAGACCCCGGAAGAAGCCGAATCGGCCGAAACGAACCCAGCCATCGAAAACGCAACGCGCGACAGCGCCGGCGATCTGAGGGCGATGCGCGCGAGCGACGAGACTGCGCAATCGGCTTTGGCTGCATGCGGAAAGAATGGATCGGCGGCACGCGCCGCCGCTTTAGCCAGCAACGCGGTGCGAGCCAACCAGCCGGAGCCGGCGGCGAATGGGACAATCGTCGCGGCGGGCACGCAGAGCGCATCCGCGTGGAGGGCGACAAAGGCAGCGGGCGGCATCGAAAATACGCCAGTCAGTTCGAAGATTAAGCATCGGGTCAGCGATACAAACGGGGCGGGAGCGCAGGAGCAAGCAGCGCGAGGGGCCGATGGAACAACAGGATCGCCGGCGGTTGAAAGCGGTCTCGCGGCGCAGGCAGTCATGACGCTGCAGATGAGCGCTCCACCTGCGCAATCGAATAGATCCGGGGCGCCTGGCCTCCTGGGTGGAGCCGACGACCGGTTCGGGGGCCCCAAGGCGATCACCAACCGGCAAGCGCCTGCAACCGCTGCTCCCGCGAACACAGCGAAGGTCGCTGCCTCAACAATTCCGACAATGTCCGCCACGACCCCGACCGGAAGTGCTCGCGCTGCTGGGCAGATTCCGATTCATGCGGCGCAGACTTCCCCGAGCGGCCATGCGATGAACTCGGGGGCTGCCGCCGCCATTGAGCCGCAGGAACGGCAAGAAGTCGACGAGCAGGAAGATTTCGCGGTGCAGCCTCACGCCTATTTAACAGCGGCAGAAATTGCGACAGCGCACGCGCCAAAACCGGCCAGCGCGATCGATGCGGGGGCGAACTCAGAGATCGGCGAACGCAAAGCGGCTGTCGGAGGATTCGCGGCACATCGCGCGGTTGGCGAGACCGGCGGAACTTCAGCCGCGGCGGCAAGTCCGGCGGCAGCAGCCGACGTAGAAAACGGTGCCAATAGCCCGCAGCCGCCGCTGATGCATTCAGCGCACGAGGCTGCCTGGAAAGCGAATGCGGCCATCTCGCAACAGACCGGAGCGCACGTCGCGATTGCACAAAATCCCGGTGCAGAAACGTCGGCCTTCGTCCGCGATCCAGGCGGCGCGCATGGAACTGCGAACACTCCGGCGACGATCGGCAGTTCAGGCGCAGGTCCAGCGCCAGGGCCCCAAGAAACCTTTGCGGCCCTCGATGCGGGATCCACTGTTGGCGCGCCGAGTTGGGTTCATGCAGGAGGCCGCCAGGCAGAGGCGGGCTTCGAAGATCCGGCGCTGGGCTGGGTGGGCGTGCGCGCGGATCTGAGCGGAGGCAGTGTTCATGCGGCGCTCGTTCCGGGTTCGACGGAAGCAGCGCAGGCGCTCAGCGGGCACTTGGCAGGATTGAGCACTTACCTCTCGGAAAACCATAAGACGGTGGCGACACTGACGATGGCCGCTCCGGGAAACGGCGG
>CAZVYV010000024.1:0-12582 GCA_964630985.1 uncultured Occallatibacter sp. | reverse complement strand
ATGGGAACTGCGGCGGCAATCTTTAATCATGCAATGACGGCGGGGCAGGCGCTGGCGGGAACAACAAACGACACGCCACAGGCGAGTACGACACCGCAAGCCAACGGGACAACTGGCTCAGACGACACAAGTAGCGGGTCAGCGACGATCTCGGCCAATGACTTTCTCACGCTTCTGGTGACAGAGATGCAGAATCAGGACCCGACGGCGGACACCGATCCCAACGAGTACATCAATCAACTTGTGCAGGTGAACAGCCTGGAACAATTGATCGACATCAATCAAACGCTGAGCGGGGACGTCGGCGGCACGAGCTCCGGCTCCGGTTCGGGTAGCGGCTCGTCCACACAGGTTGCAGCGGCACCCAACGACGCGGGGGCAACGAGTCCGCTGACGGCCGGATCCGCGCAAGCGGGGCGCGCGGGAAATGCGGCGACGGCGGCCACATCTACGGCCGGCAGCTCGCACGTCCAACAAGCCGCAACATCGAGCTTCGCTGCGAGTCATGCTCCGGGCAATCTTGGCGTGCCGGGCGTGAACGCCGCCGCACAGCACGTTGGACATGCATTAGACGGCCATGCGCATGTAAAGCCGACAAAAGGCAGCGCAATTGCACTGCAATAACGCGCCGGTCACGATGGCCCGCACATCCGACGTGAAGCCGGGAGCTGAATTCCCAAACGAATCCGAATCGGAGAGGAAGCCGGGTCTTGAGGCCCACACAACTGATCAGACCTAACGAGGAGAAAACCCATGGCAAGTTTTTCAATTCCACTAACCGGCCTGGAAGCCGATTCTACCGCTCTCAATACGATTGCGAACGATCTCTCCAATATGAATACGACAGCCTTCAAAGCAGAGACGACCAACTTCTCCGATCTGTTCTACCAGCAGATTGGCTCGACGGGTTCCGGCAATCCCATTCAGGTGGGCGCGGGCGTGAAGGTCGCCTCCAATGAGATTGCATTCACGCAGGGCTCCATCAACTCCACTGGCAATTCGACCGATGCGGCACTGAACGGAAACGGGTTTTTCATCGTCGGTAACGGGAGCGGCGGCTACGAGTACACGCGGGCCGGCAACTTTACGCAGGATACGAACGGCAACCTCGTGGCCGGGAATGGCATGAGCGTGATGGGCTACCCGGCAGTGAATGGCGTGGTGAACACGAATGCGCCACTGCAGGCGATCAACGTTCCGTTAGTGGGCCAGGTGCAGCAGCCCGAGGCTTCGACGACAATGAGCATGACGGCGAACCTGGACAGTACGACACCCCCCGGCACGCAATTTCCCGCGGAAGTGACGGTGTACGATTCGCTGGGCGAGCCGCACGTGGCGACAGTTACGTTTGAGCCGGGCGCGGCCGTAAATACGTGGACATATTCTGCTGCGTTGCCGGCTGCGGATTATTCCGCGGCGGGTGGGGACGCGGCGCCGGCGGCGATCACCGGAACGATGACCTTCGACGCCAACGGCAACCTGACCCAGGTACAGCCAACAGGCGCGGCGAATCCGTCGAATGTGGGAACGGCTGCGAACGACGTTCAGTCGATCGACCTCAACTTCAATCCAGCCCCGACCAACGTGCTGGCCGACGGAGCGGCGGGACTGGATATCCAGTGGAATCTGACTGGCGCCGCCGGCACTCCCAACATCAGCCAGGTCTATACCGCTTCGGCGGTGTCAGGAACGGACGCGAACGGCTACAAGAGCGGCACGTTCCAGAGCTTCGCGATCAATTCGGATGGAACCGTGGCGGCAAAATACTCCAACGGCCAAAACCAGACGGTGGGACAGATTGCGCTTGCGAACGTGACCAACCTTCAGGGGCTGCAATTGCTGGGTGACGGGGATTATGCCACCACACTGGCCAGCGGATCGGCATCGACCGGCGCTGCCGGAACGGGAGGCCTGGCGACAATTGAGGACGATGCGCTCGAAGCTTCAAACGTCAATATCTCGTCGGAGTTTTCTGATTTGATCGTCGCTCAGCGCGCGTTTGAAGCCAACGCCAAGTCAGTGACCACGTTCGATACAGTCACGCAGGACACCATCAACATGGTTCACTAAAGCTGGCGGCAAAACAAATTGAACCTACAAACTGATGACCCCACCCTAGCGACAAAAACAAAGGCGTCGCGAGGGTGGGGCATCCGCGCCCAGGACCGCCGTTTATTTCTTGGGCGAGACCTCGATGAACAGCCCTTTCGCTTCCGCGAGCACGACTCCTTTTTCATTGAGAATGCGCGCTTCTGCCCAATGCTTGCGCGGCTCGTCGCGAACCACGCGTCCCTCTAGGCGCAGTGGCGTTTCACTGGGAACGGGCCGGAGGTAGTCGATTTCGATGTTGCGGGTCATTGAGGTACTGCCTGTGGCGCGCACTGCTTTGCTCATTGCTTCATCAAGCAACGTGGCGATGATGCCGCCATGCAGATAGCCTGGATGTCCCTCGAAAGCATTGCCGACAACGGGGAAGCTGACGACGGAGCCGTCGCTGGCAAGCAGGAAATCGAGACGCAGGCCGGTTTGATTCGCGGGTCCGCAACCGAAGCAGCGATTACTCGCCGAGTGGGCGAAGGGGGTGAGGTTTTCGGGTAGTACGCTCATGCCTGCCTCACGGTCTGGAATGTTCCGTTGATGGCCGCGACGAAGAGTTCACGGTCGACGTTGCCGCCCGTTAGAACGATTCCCGCGCGTTTGTCGGCGAGCGAGGATTTCTCCTTAAGCGCGGCGGCAAGCGGAGCCGCGCCCGCGCCTTCGGCAATGTTGTGCGTGTCCTCGTAGTAGATGCGCATAGCTTCCGCAATCTCGGCGTCAGTGACTTCGACGATGCGCGCAACATGGGCCCAGATAATCTCCAACGCATCCTGATTGGGTCGGCGGCAGGCGAGGCCGTCGGCGATCTGCGAATTGGCAGGGGACTCAACCAGTTTGCGCTGCTCGAAACTGAGCGCGGCGGCTGCAGATGCCGTGGCCGTCACGCCGATGATCTCGGTGGACAGATTGAGAGCGTTGCGCGCGGCCACCATGCCGGAGATCGAAGAGCCGAGGCCGATCGGGACATAGACCCGATCGAGCTTCGGCGCCGCCTCAAGGATTTCTAAAGCATAGGTCGCTGAGCCCCGGACCAGGCGCTCGTGGAACGACTCGAACATGGCGAAGCCACGATCCCGCGCCAGGACGCGGGCAAACTCAAGCGACTCCTGAAAATCGTGGCCATACTCAACCAGCTCCGCGCCCTGTGCCTCGGTGGCACGGTTCTTCTCGACACTGTTGCCGTGGGGAACGACGACGACCGCTTTCAGTCCCAACAGGCGCGCCGCCGTGGCCGCTCCCTGGCCAAAGTTGCCGCGTGTAGCCGCCACAATGCCTTTAAGGCCGGGTTGTGTTTGCTTGAGCCAGGTTGCATAGACCAAACCGCCGCGCAGCTTGAATGCTCCGACGGGTGTGTGGTTTTCGTGTTTGATCCAGGCCTCGGAGCCAAGCCGCTGATTGATCAACGGCCAACTGTACTGAGGAGTGGGCGGCATGTGGCGATAGATCAGGGACTGAGCTTCGCGAATCTGATCCAACGTGGGAAGTGCCATAGGATAAGGATAGTCGGCGAGCAGCATTGCGGCGATGTGAACGAGCATTTACGAAGAAGGCGTAGAAAACGGTGAAGAAGTTAGGCTGGGCTGTCGCACTGATGGCGGCGGGAATAACGGGCTGCCGCACCGCGCCGGAATTAACGGAGCAGCAGGCCGAGGGAAAGCATCTCTACAACGTGGGTTGCGCTCACTGTCATGAGCAGAACGACCTGCATCTGAAGAAAGTACCGCCGAGTCTGCATGGTCTATTCAACCGGAGCACCCTGCCCGATGGTGAGCCGGCAACAGATGCAGAAGTTGAACAGGTTTTGAGGTCGGGTAAGGGAATGATGCCGTCGTTTGCTTATCAGATGACGAAGGAACAGATGGACGCGGTGGTCGCCTATCTGCACACAGGGCTGCGCGGGCAGCCGGAGCAATAGAGAGGAGAAAAACGATGAAGGTTGGAGTTTTGGGTTCAGGCGATGTGGCGAAATCTCTTGCGGCGGGCTTTATCAAACACGGTCATCAGACCATGATCGGAACGCGCGACGCCGCGAAGCTGGCGGAGTGGCAGCGCAATAATCCCAAGGCACTGGTGGGCAGCTTCAATGAGACTGCGGCGTTCGGCGAAGTTTTGGCGCTCGCGGTGAAAGGCTCCGTCGCGGCCGATGTTCTGCGCATGGCGGGAGGCGCAAACCTCGAAGGCAAGCTGGTAATGGACGCGTGCAATCCCATCGCCGATGCGCCGCCGGTGAACGGGGTTTTGAAGTTCTTCACCACGCTGGATGACTCGCTGATGGAGCGTCTGCAACGCGAGTTTCCCAAGGCTCACTTCGTCAAGGCGTTCAGTTCGGTGGGGAACGGCCAATTTGTGAACCCGCAGTACAAAGCCGGGAAGCCGACGATGTTTATCTGCGGTAACGACGATGGTGCCAAGGTGGTGGCGGCGCAGATCCTGGAGCAATTCGGCTGGGAGACCGCGGACATGGGGAAAGTGGAGTCGGCACGAGCCATTGAGCCGCTTTGCATGTTGTGGTGCGTACTCGGGTTCACCAAGAACGAGTGGACGCACGCCTTTAAGCTGTTGCGCCAGTAAAGCGGCGGAGTTAGTGGAGTTAGCTAACCCCACCCTAGCCGCAAAAACAAAGACGCGGCGAGGGTGGGGCACCCTGCGGGGCTAGCAGCTTCACAGCTGCGGGCTGCCGAAGAGGATTCACCGTATACTGGAGGAGCAATGGCGACCGAAAAAACATTCTATTTGGAGACATTCGGCTGCCAGATGAATGCTCATGACTCCGAGAAGGTGATTGGCACATTGCGCCAGCAGGGATACCGGCAGGTGGAGACAGAGGAAGACGCCGGGCTGATCCTCTACAACACCTGTTCCATTCGCGATAAGGCGGAGCAAAAGGTCTTCAATCGCCTGAACGACTACAAAAAGCTGCACAAGCAGGGAAAACGCTTTGGCGTGCTGGGCTGCGTGGCACAGCAGGAGGGCGAGAAGATCTTCGAACGGGCGCCTTACGTTTCGCTCGTGTCGGGTTCTGCCTCGTACCGCAAGCTGCCGGAGATGCTGATGCGCCTTGAAGCCGGCGAAAACCGCATCACGGGCCTCGACGATCGCCAGACCGACGAAACGTTTGAGACGGAGTTCACGGCGCGGCAGAATCCCTACCGGGGATACATCACCATCATTGAAGGATGCGACAAGTTCTGCTCGTATTGCGTGGTGCCGTACACGCGCGGCAAAGAGCGCAGCCGGAGCTCGCCGTCGGTGCTCGACGAAGCGCGGCGCATCGCCGATCTTGGATACACCGAGATTCAATTGCTCGGCCAGAACGTGAATAGCTACCGCGATCCGGAAGGGAAGTCGAGCTTCGCTGAATTGCTGGCTGCAGTGGGCGAGGTTCCGGGGATCCGGCGCGTACGTTTTACCACCAGCCATCCACGAGACTTTACGCGCGACATCGTGGAAGCCATCGACCGCGTGCCGACGCTCTGCGACCACGTGCACCTGCCCATTCAGTCAGGGTCGGCAAAAGTGCTCAAGCAGATGGCGCGCGAATACACGCCGGAGTGGTACCTGGAGCGGATTGCGTGGATCAAGACGGCGCGGCGGCCCATCTCGATCTCGACCGACATTATTGTGGGCTTTCCCGGCGAAACCGACGACGATTTTATTCAGACGATGAACCTGCTGGCCGAGGTCGAATACGATTGCGTCTTCGCCTTCAGGTACTCAGCACGGCCCAATACGCCTGCACTGGTCATGATCGATACGGTGCCCGAAGAGGAAAAGGCGAAGCGGCTTCAAGTTCTGCTTGAACGGCAAAGGGAGATTCAGAGAGCCAATTATTCCAAGCAGATCGGGCAAATTCTTGAGGTGATGGTGGAGGGCGCCAATCCGGATCGCGGTCAGATTTCCGCGCGCAGCACGCAGAACAAGCCGGTGAACGTTGCATGGACGCAGCCCATCGCTCCGGCGCCGGGAAGTTACCTGCAAGTACGAATCACAGGAGCGTATCCTAACAGTCTGGTTGCCGAATCGGTCTAAAGACAGGGACCAAGGGATTAGGGACCAGGGATTCGGAAGCGGCAAACTGATCTGGGAACGAACCAAACCCCGATGAAGGAAAGAGGAACCGCGATGGATGAGGAACGGGCGGTTGGACGAATCCGAAACTCCGCCGAGGGCAACAGTAGCAGCGAGATCGAGGTTCGAATTCGCGGGCTGATGATGGACCCATCCACGAATATGCCGATAGTAGTGCTGAAGGACGTTGGGTCGGAAGCCGTGATGCCGATCTGGGTGGGCATCTTTGAAGCCAACGCGATCGCACTCGAAATCGAGAAGATGACAGCCGCTCGGCCGATGACCCACGACCTCACTAGAAATCTCGTGCGCCACTTGAATGGTGAGCTGGAACGAGTTGTGATTACAGAACTTAGAGACGATACTTTTTATGCAGTTCTGTGGCTGAAACAGGGAGGCGAACAGGTGGCAGTAGACGCCCGGCCTTCCGATGCCATCGCATTGGCGCTACGTGCCGACTGCCCAATCTACGTTGCCGACAAAGTGATGGAGAGCGCCAAACTGAATACCAGCGGGCCACCGGAAGGGCCCACCGCCGAACAACTGCGCGGATGGCTTGAAGGTCTCAACGATGAAGACCTTGGCCGCTACAAGATGTAATCCAACCAAAGCTTCCAGAATTGAGCAGCAGCATGGAGGAGTGCGGGGGCGTATTCGTGCGCGTCGTCCCGCAACTGCTTAACGGGCATGGCGTTCTGCTGGAGCTCGCAGGCGTGACCCACATACCATCGCTCGAGGCCTGGATCTATGACTTCCGGATGAAATTGGATGGCCAGAGCGTAGTCTTCGATGGCGAAAGCCTGGTTTGCGTAGAGCTCGGTGCGGGCGAGGTGAGCGGCGCCGTGGGGCAGATCGAATGTGTCTCCGTGCCAGTGGAATAGACGCAGGTCCGCTTCGAGAAGCGGCTGAAACCAATTCGGCGCAGGCTCAGAGCCGGATGTTTGAATAGGGAACCAGCCGATTTCGGAGCCGCGGTCGCCTGGATAGACTCGGGAGCCAAGGGCAGCGGCCATCAGTTGAGCGCCGAGGCAGATTCCTAGCGTCGGCTTGCGGGCAGCCAGACGCCGCCGGATGCAATCGATCTCGCCGGCCAGAAACGGATAGCTGGCTAAGTCGTACACGCCGATCGGCCCGCCCATTACAACGAGAAGATCGCATCGCTCGGCAGCAGGAATCGGGAAGCGTGCCGTGGGGACGTCGACGGTTTCGATCACGAATCCTCGACGCAGAAGCTCCGGTTCAAGGGAACCCAGATCTTCGAAGGGAAGGTGGGAGAGAACGGCGGCGTTTAGGAGGCTGATGGGCATGAAGTTAGGGCAAGAAGCTTTGTGGATAATTTGAGTTGACAGAATATCTGTTATCAGACATTGGATATCCGCAGACTAGTTCCGGATTTCCACCAATAATCCCTCGACTTCGGCCTTCTGCTCGGCCGTGAGGGGCAGAATCGGAGCCCTCGGGCGTCCGCCGTAATACCCGTTAAAGTCGCACGCATACTTGATCCCTGCCAGCCCCATCGCGCCGACGATTCCTTTGCCGGCGGCCAAGATTCGTTGTTGCTTCTCCTCGGCGAGCTTCAGGTCGTGATCCTTCCAGGCAAGATAAATCTCCTGCGTCACCTGTGGGGCGAATGTGGCAAAGGCCACGATGGCCCCGGAGGCGCCCGCTTCGAGGGACGCAAAAATGGACCGTTCAGATCCGGTAAGAACCTGAAAGCCTACTTCCCTGGTCCGTGTTCGTTCACGAGTTTTGACGGGCGCGGCAGGCGGCGCGGCGGCAACGGCGACTCCGCCGGCCAGATCGCTGGCCGAAACGAAGTTCGCGGCGGCGGTATTTTGGGACGCCTTCATCATCCGCGCGGTGGCTGCTTCAAAAACCTGCGTAACCGGGACCGTGCGCTGGGGCGCGTTACCAGTTGCGGCGACGGTTGCACGAATCCGTTCCACGCTGCCGCTCGAGTCCTTGGTACCGATGATGTTTGGGTGCTGAGCGAGTTCGGCGATTAGTTCAACTGAAATCTCGCAAGGAACGAACTTGGGGATGTAATAAATCAAAACCGGAAGCGGGGATCGGTCGGCAATGCTCCGGAAATAATGAAGAATGGCGGCTGGCGAAATTTGGCCGGTATAGTAGCTGGGCGGGCGGACAAGAACTGCGTCGTAATTGAGGGTCGCGGCGAATTCCGTCAGCTCGAGGGTCGAGCGGACGCTCTCTCGGCCAACGCCGGCAATGAGGACCTTCTCTGGCGAGGTTGCTTCAATGGAGGCGCGAAGAACGTCGCGCGTTTCTTCGTCGTTGAGTGCAACAGCTTCGCCCGTCGAGCCCAGAACCACCATTCCCGCCAGCAGGCTACGCGAATAGCGCGCCATGTTGGCCTCGATCTTCCTGAAATAGATTCGCTCGTCCGGGTAAAACGGCGTGGCGACCGGAGCGAAGATGCCTTCGAGAAGCATAAATTTATTGTAGAGCCCGAGACGGACCACAGCGCGCAGTTCCCTGCCGCAGCCTGAGTTCGATTGGCCGTGTAAACCGCGCCGGTGTATGTTGGAGTTCACTGAACGAATGAACGGTGCTTAAGGGACGAGCGAAGAAGGGCGCCTGACCATGGACTCGTTGCTGCACGATGGGCAGAAGATCCTTAAGGCGCCGACACTCGCCCTCCAGGCACTTTCCTTTTTTCTGCACTCGCTGTTGGCGCTGGCCTCGTGGGTCGCGCTGATGCTCGTGGGCTATGCGGTCAATCCCGTGGGCATTTCGCAGAGTGTGACTTTGACGTTGTCGATGGTGGTGCCGCTCGTCGTGGGTTTGATTGTTGCCAGGATCCATCCCAGCGAGATGGCGACCGCCGTGTGGCTGGTGGGCTGCATCTGGTTGATGATCGTGAGCCTTTACATTCTCGACCTACCCACCGGACCCGGCCGCTGTTTCCACTGCGGTGCAATGGAAAAACTCTCGCGGTCGTTTTTCAGCTTGCCTGACGCGAGCGGGCTCATGGATGACGATGGCCCATTCGTTGGAACGTGGCCGGCGGCGGCGCTTGTTGGCTACTCGATTGGCGCGTGGCTCGGGATGCGGCGGAATCGCCAGGAGTAGAGAGGCCAGCCAGTTCCCTTCTACAGTTTTTCAATTGAACCAGCGAACTGCTCCGGTGCTTTGCTGGTCCTCGTTCGGATCGTCAGCGCCCGTTAGCTGAATGCAGCGCCTGCAGCGCGTAGACCGTTACGCTGTGTTTTTGCATGGCGGCGATTCCCTCGGCCGCGGCCTGTGCGGCTGCTAGCGTCGTGATCGTGGGAACGCGCTTGAGAACGGCGGCGCGGCGAATGGCTTTCTCGTCGAAGATCGCGTCCTGGCCTCGCGGCGTGTTGACGATGAGCTGGATGCGGCCTTCCTTGATGAGGTCAACGGCGTTGGGCCGGCCTTCCTCGACTTTGAAAACGCGCTCGACGATGAGGCCCGCACCCTCGAGCACATTGGCCGTACCTTCAGTGGCGACAATCTTGAAGCCAAGATCGACGTAGCGGCGCCCGAGTGGAATCACCGCTTCCTTATCGTGATCGTTGACCGTGAAAAATACTGTGCCGCCGGTGGGCAGTAACTGACCCGCCGAAAGCTGCGCCTTGGCAAATGCCTCACCAAAGGTGGACGCGACGCCCATCACTTCGCCGGTCGACTTCATCTCCGGACCGAGTACCGTGTCGACGCCGGTAAATTTCGACCATGGAAATACCGGCGACTTGACGTAATAGTAGGTGCCTGTCCCGAGATCCTTGCCAGATTTGAGTTCCGCCGGCAGCAATTCCGACAGTGTACGGCCGGTCATGAGTCGCGCGGCGATCTTCGCCAGCGGCACGCCGGTGGCTTTCGAAACATATGGAACGGTGCGCGACGCGCGCGGATTGACCTCAATGACGTAGACGTGATCGTTGCCCTGCTCGTCGCGCTGGATGGCAAACTGCAAATTGACGAGGCCGACAACTTTGAGCGCAAGGGCCAGCTTGCGCGTGTAGGCACGAAGCGTTTCAAGCGTCGATTCGCCGAGGCCGACGGCGGGCAAGACGCACGATGAGTCGCCGGAGTGAATTCCGGCTTCCTCGATGTGCTGCATGATGCCGGCGATCAGGACATCTTTCGAGTCGCAGAGCGCGTCCACGTCGACTTCAATCGCGTTCTCAAGGAAGTGATCGATCAGGACAGGGCGCTCCTGCGAGTACTCAACCGCCTGGCGCATGTAGCGCGTTACGGCTTCGGCGTCATAGGCAATCACCATCGCGCGGCCGCCGAGCACGTAGCTGGGACGCACCAGGACCGGATAGCCGATTTGCTCGCCGACGGCCAAAGCCTGCTCGACACTGGTTGCGGTACCGCCGCGCGGCTGTGGAATGTTCAGGTCCTCAAGCAGCTTGCCGAACTGCTTGCGGTCTTCCGCCAGATCAATCGATTCCGGCGACGTTCCAATGATGGGCACGCCTGCGGCACGTAAGCGCTGCGCCAGGTTCAGGGGCGTTTGTCCGCCGAACTGCACGATCATGCCGATCTTCGCGCCGGACTGCGCTTCGTGGTTATAGATGGCCAGCACGTCTTCCAGAACCAGCGGCTCAAAGTAGAGGCGGTCGCTGGTGTCGTAGTCGGTCGAAACGGTCTCAGGGTTGCAGTTGACCATGATGGTCTCGTAGCCGTCGTCCTTGAGCGCAAAGGCCGCGTGGCAGCAGCAGTAATCGAACTCGATGCCCTGGCCGATGCGGTTGGGGCCGGAGCCGAGAATGATGATCTTGGGCTTCGAAGTCGGCGGCGCCTCGTCCTCTTCCTCATAGGTGGAATAGAGGTAGGGCGTCATTGATTCAAATTCGGCGGCGCACGTGTCAACGAGCTTGAAGACGGGGCGAATACCGTGCCCTTCGCGCAGTTCCCTCACCTGCTGGATGCCCGCGTGACCCGGCAGCTTCCACTCCGTGGCAATGCGCTCGTCGCTCAGGCCGAGGCGCTTCAGATGGCGAAGTTGCTCGGAGCTGATTTCTTCCGGAGTCGTTTTTGCAATGCCCTGCTGCGCCACGGTAATCTCGCGCAGCTGATGCAGGAACCACGGATCCATTTTGGTGAGGCGCGCAACTTCGCGCACGCTCAGGCCGCGCTCGAAGGCGTAGCGGATGTAGCCGAGGCGCTCGGGTCGCGGCGTAACCAGCATCTGCGTCAGGCGCCGCGGTTCAAGGACTTCGGCACCAGTCTTTTTGCCGGTCTCAAGCGAGCGCCAGGCCTTCATCAGCGACTCTTTAAACGTGCGGCCGATGGCCATCACTTCGCCCACCGACTTCATCTGCGGCCCCAGCGTTTCGTCGGCGCCGGGAAACTTCTCAAACTGCCATTTAGGAATTTTGACCACGACGTAGTCGATGGTCGGCTCGAAGCAGGCCGGCGTTTTGCGTGTGATGTCGTTAGGAATCTCGTCAAGCGTGTAGCCAACGGCAAGCTTGGCAGCGATCTTGGCGATGGGAAAGCCGGTGGCTTTCGACGCAAGCGCTGAAGAACGCGAGACGCGCGGGTTCATCTCGATAACGGTCATGCGGCCGTCTTGCGGGTTGACGGCAAACTGCACATTTGAGCCGCCGGTTTCGACGCCAATCTCGCGCATGACGGCGATGGCCGCATCGCGCATCTTCTGGTATTCGCGGTCGGTGAGCGTCTGCGCCGGCGCAACGGTGATGGAATCGCCCGTGTGCACCCCCATGGGGTCGAAATTCTCAATGGAGCAAATGATGATGACGTTGTCGGCGAGGTCGCGCATCACCTCGAGCTCGAACTCCTTCCAGCCGAGCACGCTTTCTTCAAGAAGACACTCGTGGACGGGCGAGAGGTCAAGGCCGCGGGCCAGGAGTTCCATCAATTCTTCGCGGTTGTAGGCAATGCCGCCGCCCGTGCCGCCGAGGGTGAAGCTGGGACGAATGAGGACGGGAAATCCGAGCTTGTTGGCGAAGTCAAGGCCGTCGCGCAGGTTGTTGATCAGCGCGGAGCGCGGGACGTCAAGGCCGATGCGGATCATCGCATCCTTGAAGAGCAGGCGGTCTTCGGCTTTCTTGATGGCTTCGAGCTTGGCGCCGATCAGCTCGACGTTGTACCGGTCGAGGACGCCGGTGTCGGCGAGATCGACGGCGAGGTTGAGAGCCGTCTGTCCGCCGACGGTGGGCAGCAATGCGAACTTTCCTGATTTCGGGTCCGCACTGAGCATTTCCGATTCGATACGGATGATTTCTTCTACATATTCATGAGTAAGCGGCTCGATGTAGGTGCGGTCGGCCAGCTCGGGATCGGTCATGATGGTGGCGGGGTTTGAATTGATCAGCACAACTTCGTAGCCCTCCTGCTTGAGGGCCTTGCAGGCCTGCGTGCCGGAATAGTCGAACTCGGCCGACTGGCCGATGACGA
>CAZVYV010000023.1:0-18569 GCA_964630985.1 uncultured Occallatibacter sp. | reverse complement strand
AGCCACGGCGCCGACAAGACGGGGCCGATGGCCGGCGTTCAGTATGACGGCGTCGATCCGAAGTATGCCGACCTTTACCACGATGCCGGCTGTGTTCCATTCATCGATAAGCTGGACTGGAATGATGATGGCATTCCCGATTCCTGGCGGCAGCACTATCTCAACCGAATGACGGATCTCATCGACAAGTATCACCCCGACGTTTTGTACACCGATGGCCACCTTCCATTCGAGGAATACGGACTGAAAATGGTGTCGCACCTTTACAACGAAAGCGCGCGGCTGAATGGAGGCAGGGTTGAGGCGGTCTACACGAGCAAAGAAGCGACGGATTGCGCGATCGGCACGTGCGCCCTCGACCATGAGCGTGGCGTTTCCGATGGCATTGCAGAGAATCCATGGCAAACCGATACATGCATTGGACAGTGGCACTATCGGCGTGGAATCAGGTACAAGACGCCCAAGAAGGTGATCGATCTGCTTGCCGACATCGTGAGCAAGAATGGAAACCTGCTTCTGAACTTCCCGCTGCCCAACTCAGGCGAACTGGACTTTGAGGAGATGGAGGTGCTGGAAGGTATCACTGCATGGATGGAGATCAACAGCGAAGGTATCTACGCCACACGTCCCTGGAAAATCTACGGCGAAGGGCCGTCGACGCAAGTGAAGATCGTCACCGGAAACTTCAACGAAGATAAGCAGAACGATCTGACGTCTGCGGACGTCCGTTTCACGACAAAGGGAAGCGCACTTTACGCATTCGTGATGGGCTGGCCCGAAAGGGAAGCTGAGGTGAAAGCTCTTGGCCTCTCCAGCCCTCAGCAGCCCGGCAAGATCCTGAAAGTGGAACTGCTGGGGTACAAAGGCGACCTAGATTGGAAGCAGGACGACAGTGCGTTGAGGGTCCGGATGCCTGCCGAAAAGATCTCGGACATCGGAATCACTTTGAAAGCCGTGCTGGCCTAGACCACGTTTTGACCCCGGCGTCGAATGTGCGCTGGGTTTCCAGGGTCAGCGCTCATTCTCAGGCAAAACTATGAATATCCAGTTTTGTCTCGCAGGTAGCGCTACCAGAGATTAAAAGATAAGGCCCGCTCTGTCAGGGTGCTTTTTGATGGGCGGATCGCGCCGGCGTGCATCGATTCTCCGTGCTGCGAAATTTCTGGAGCAATCCGGGGGACGGAGAGCTTTTCGCCCGTTTTCGGATGATGGCGGACGCCGGGAGTCTTTTTGTCGCTGACGCGCGTCGCATGTTCTAGAATGACCTGAGTCCCCCCGGAGGCCCTTATGAAACCTGCGCAGACGCGCGCGTTGGCGATCTTTCTGAGCCTTCCGGCTCTCACCTTGTATGCGCAGGCGCCTGCTGCGTCTTCGTCCTTTACGACAGTTGAACTCAATGTGACGCCTTCGCCGGCGTCGGGCTCGGAGTTGAGCCTGCCCGCAGGAACATCGGTTGTGGACTTCGACATCTGGCCGACAGGCGCGGATGCGGTCATTCTGCTCCACGACAAAGCTGGCGACCATGTGGTCAGTTGGCACGCAGGCGACGCAAGCAGCGTTCCGCTCCTCGATTTGCCCCCGACCTTCACAGCCGCTTCTCTCACCGTCCATCCGCTGGGGCAGCGCCTCTTTGTCGAGGGAAAGACCGGCCAGCAATCTCAGATTCTGGCTGTCGACAACGTGAATGGAAGCTGGACGCAGCACACGATCTATCAAACCTCTGCCGACGTGCGCCGACTTCTGGTTGCGCCACGGCCCTTTGAAACCGGCTACAACGACACGACGAACGAGGCCATTGAGAGTTACCGGATATTCTTCGCGGAGCGGCTGCCGAGCGGCGCCTACTCCACGCGTTCGATTACCGAGGACGGCCAGCGGGAATACCAGGTGATTGGGCCGCAATCCACCTATGTAAAGATTCCCAACGAAAATGAGGATCCGACGCCCAATTTCGTTCCTTCGGCGCTGCCGGAATCCTTTCATCCCGATGGGCATTTGCTGATCTGGGAAGACGGCAATGGCTGCTTTGAGCAGCTTGCCTACGCGGGCCAAAACTGGGATAAGCCATCAAGAATAGTAGGCAATCCATGCGGCGGGTCGCTCACAGTGACTCCGAATGGTGCGGCCCTGCTGCACTGGAAAAGCGGCGTGGCGGGCGTGGCTGTGATCGGCGACCACGGCAGCACAACATCAACGCAGGCCGGCGCCTACCAGTTTATTTCCACGCCCTCGTCCGTGCCCGACGGCAAAGGCGTCATTGGGCTGGTGGAGAAGGCGGGCGCGCAGGCGCTGGTCTACGCTCCGATCGAAGTTCCGCTGGCCGATGTGATGAATGCGTGGATGTTTACCCAGGGCGCGGCCGACCGCAACAGCTATACAAAGGATGGCGGACTGCTGCGCACAACCGACGAAGACCAGATGTACGAGCTCTACGACACGGAATCGTATGCCTGCGGGCATTTCGACAGCGCGACGCCAACGCGGCCTTACCTTGTGACCACCGACATCTTCTGGGAACTGGTGGCCTCGGCTTATGAAGGCACTTTCATCGTGGAGGAACGCCAGCAGGCGATGCCCGCGTTCTGGGCATTCGTTGCCGCAGCGCGCCAGTCGCTCGATGCGAGCGCACCCAACTCCAAATGGGCGGTGGCTTTCGATGCAGTGGCGGATTCAAACAGCACGACGAACACTTCCGACGCCGAGGCTCTGCACATACAACAAGCGCAGGGTAAATTCAAATCGCCGGTCTTCGGCAATGTGTTCGACTTTACCGAACTGACGCCGCGCGGCTACTACACCGCGACGCCGGAGATGCAGGAGTACTTCAAGGCGGTTCATTATCTGACCACAGCTGCCGCAGCGATTGATGCGACGCCTTTGAACGCCCTGCCCGACGATGTGAAAGCGAAGGCGATGCAGTGGATCGGGGCCTACAGCGCTTACATTGCGCCCAGCCGTTCGCCGCTGGTATGGAATTCCGGAACATTCGTTCCGCCCCCGTTTGCGCTTCATCCGGTAAACAGCCCGCAGGTCTTTCCACTCTCGTGGGGTTTTGACAACGAGGTGCTCCTGTCGACCGTTTACCACTCCGATTGGCCAGCCGCGGAACAGATCACCGGGCCCAAAGGCGCGCGTGGGTTGCCCTCGGGTCTCGACCTTGCGGCGGCCCTGGGGAGCAGCTACGCGCGCTCGTTGCTGAAGACCGACCTCGCATCGTATCCCACGCTCGGCCCCGCGATTGACGCACTTGAAGGCCGTGAGCCAAAGGGCGCGGCGCAGGCGGATCTCTATGATGCGTGGATCAACGCGCTGGCGTTGCAGTGGGCCGACGACGCGAGTTTTCCCGGTAACGGGCAAGACGCACTCTGGAATGCGAAAAGGATTCAGACAGGCCTGGGTTCCTGGGCTACGCTGCGCCATGCAACCGTGCTGGTGAACGAGAGATCCACCGCGGAGTGCGGCGAGGGTGGCTTTGAGGCAATTGTTCTGCGTCCGCCAAGAGGTTACGTGGAGCCAGATCCGAAGACGCTCGAAGCCATTGCATCGTTATTCGACCAGATGGAGCAGGTGGTGGCAAAGTCGGCAAACTTTACCGGAAACCTCCCCCAGGACCCATCGGAAACCGAGGATTCTTCGGGCGACCAGACGGCTCAGCCGCTGCAAGCGGGCATTATCCGCCGCCTGCAGGCAACGGCAGCCAAGACGCGGCTGTTCGAGTCCATGGCCCAAAAGGAATTGCAGAACCAGCCACTCGCCGACAGCGATTACGACGAGATTCTGCACGTGGGCGCGGTGGCCGAACATGATTTTCTGGTTTACAACAGTCTTGCCAGCGCGGACCTCGCGCTATCGACGCCGAACCCGATCATGAAAATTGCCGATGTGGCTGGTGGGGGCGAAGTGCCATACCTCGAAGCCGCTGTCGGGCGCCCGCTGGAGTGGGACCAGGTGGTTCCGTATTTTGGCCGGCGCGAAATTGTGAAGGGCAGCATTTACTCCTACTACGAGTTTCCATCGCCCACGCCACTGGCTGACCTCGACTGGGCTGGAAAGCCCGCCAACCCGGACGCCGATCCTGTGAATCCATCGCCGGCAGACAAAGCGGTGCCCGGCAAGGTCGAAACCCAGGCGCATCCGGTGTGGGTCAGCTCTTTCATCTCCAGGGAGAGCCTGGCATGCCCGGCAGAACCGCCCTTCTAATATTTGCTGCCGCAGCTCTCATTGTGCCGGTTGCCGAAGCGCAGCAGGCGCCCGGCGATTTTCGGCTGCTCTTTACCGGCGACGTGATGATGTCGCGCCTGGTGCGGATCGAAATGGAGCAGCGGAAGACAAGCCCATGGAGCGGCTTTGCCGACCTCTTTCACAGCGCGAGTTTTGTCGGCGGCAATTTCGAAGGCGCAATTGGCGACCCGGCAAAATGCTCACCGGAAAATAAGCTGTGCTTTGCCGTGCCCGACTCAGCGGCCGAGACGATGCGGCGAGCGGGATTCAACTTGGTGAGCGTGGAGAACAACCACTCCGGCGACCTGGGCCACGACGGCCGATTTGAAACGCGCGAAACATTCCGGCAGAGCGGTTTGCCGGCGCTGGACTTCGACAGCTCGCCGCAGTTTTTTCGCTTCGGCGAGTTGACGGTCGGTTTTATTGCGGCGACGACCGTCAAGGCCGCCGATGGGCGCGTGCAGCAGGTTCCCTCTGTCGAACTAGAGCAGAAGCTGCGGCTGGCTCGACAGTTGGCGAACTTGGTCGTGGTATCAATTCATTGGGGCAACGAACTGCAGGATTGGCCGACCGACGCGCAGCAGCAGCAGGCGCGATGGCTGGTCGAGCACGGAGCGGACCTGATTGTCGGACATCATCCGCATGTTGTCCAGGCTCCAGCATGTGTCGAGGGCAGGCCGGTTTTCTTCTCGCTCGGCAATCATCTTTTCGACCAGAAGTATGCCGAAACCAAGGATGGGATGATCGCGGATTGCAGAGTCCACGCCGGGCACCTGTTGTGCGGCGCGCTCACCACGCATACCGATGAGACCACGGCTTATCCCAGGTTGGCGGGGAGAAACGCAGCAGCCGATCGGGTTCTTGCGGGCTGTTCTCCAGAGCTTGGACCGGGTTTGAATATCAATGAAGTCACCATCCGACCGGAGCCATGGTCTCCAGAGCGGCCGGTGGACGGCATCATTCTCGATGGCTATCGGGAAGGGAAGCTAGCGTGGCAGTCACGACGCCAGACGCTGGTATCACTGCAACTGACCACCTCCATGGCGGCCGATCCGCTACTGCTTTCGCTCGAGCGCCATAACTCGTCGATCGACGATGAAGTGGGTTTGCGGCCGTATGTCTACGCCGTCGGTCCTCATGGCTTGATTGCGCGATGGCGAGGCTCTGCCCTGGCGTGGCCGCTGATCGATGCAGTGGAATCGAAAGACGGAGTGCTGTGCGCTCTGCATCGCGGCGATTCTTTCCTAATGCCCGATCCCGCGACGAAGAAAACTCGCATCGCCGCCTATCGTTGGAACGGATTCGGATTCAGCGGCATCGAAACTCCACCGGAGTGCGAGGCAATTTTTCATCAAGCCACCGAATGAAATCGTTGCCGGAGCCCTTGGCGGGCGTGACAGAGCCCGAAAGTGTGAGGCACATCACTTCAACTTCCATTGCGCGTGATTTAGTTCACATATGCGTGGATCAAATCCGGAAATAGTTCACAAATGTTTTGCAATTGTCACACACTTTCGCTTGCGTCTGAATAAATCGAGTGCTATAGTCCGAGTCAATTCCCCAAGATAATTGAGGTCGAACGAGGCGTAATTCGCTTTCACGCGATGTTGTGCGCCTTTGATGTCGACCAACCCTGACGACACGGCGAATGACCGCGGCGCGGGATGCCGTTACCTTTCTGTTTTTCCCTAGACTACAACTCTGATTTGGGAGCGAGAGGGGCGGAGCCTGCCCGCGAGACGCTTCTCACAGTGATTTACGCCCTCCGCAGGATCAAAGAAGCCTGCCGCAGCACCTTCGGTTGAATTCATTTATGGCTGTTCTGATGCCTCGCGCACGTTCGATCAGTATCAGGCTCTCCCTTGAGGAGTTTTCCGCCTTGGAAAAATACTGTGTCGCCAGCGGAGCGCGAAGCATTTCTGATTTGGCGCGCAGTGCAATCTGCGGCCTCTTGAATCACGCCAATGAGGAGAATTCGCTGGTTGTTACGGTGCACGAACATTCGGCCCTGGTGAAAGGCCTCGAAGGGAAGATTGAGCAATTGACCGCAGAGATCGGACTGCTGAAAGCCAGGAGACGATCAGGTGGAATCGAAATGGCCGAAGGCGAACTGGATCTACTCGAAGAAATCGAGAGCGAGAAATGACCACCAGGACTGGTAAGTGCTTGATGTTAAGTCGTGGCGGATCGTCGAGCAGCATACCAAACGCGATGAGGATTGGAAAAGGCAAAATGCAGAGCTCAATGCCAGGGCTTCAACCCCGCTTCAGGGCAAACTGTTTCAAGCAAATAATGTTTTGCGTCGTTGTGAGCGCGCTCGCCGGGAGATGCGCCGTCGCGCAAGACGGAGCGCCGGTTTCATACCAACAGACGCAAACTCCGGGCCAGCAGAATGCGTGGGCGGGCGGATCAGACGCGTCGCAGGCCTGCTATCTTGGCGGGTCGGGGTCCGTACCGGGCTCCGCGATCCGAGCGACTGGAATGGCGTTGCCGCAATCGGCTCTCTCACAGATGCATGCGTCGGATGGTGCGTCTGCACAGCGGCCGGATGCATACTCGGCGGATCAATCGGCCGAAGACGCTCAGCAGGGGAGCGCGTACTCGACAGATCAATCGAACGGGGGACAAACACCGGATCAATCGCCGGCGATGATGTCTGCCGTTGAGATCATTTCGATCCTTCAGCAAGTCCCTGAGCTGCTCTTTGGGGTTAAGACTGCTCTGGCACAAGGGTTTGGGGTTGATCCTTCCATCATCCCCGACGACGGAGTCTATAACTGCATTCGGCAGGATCCGAGCTTTCGCAGAAACGTATCTGAGGAGCTCAGGGAACAGGGTTACTCCGCGAATCAACAGGAGACGAATCCAAGTAGTTCGCTTCGCGCGGAGACGCCGCCTGCGAACCGTGGAAGAACGCAAGCTTCGCCGGAGGGGATGAATTCAAGATCACCCGTGCAGCCCGCGGAGCAGCCGAGTGAAGTGCTTGAGCGGCAGCCGATACCGTATCCCAATTTGCCGTCCCTGATCGAGCTTTACTCGCAGGTTGTGCCGGCGGACGGCAAACTGCGGCGATTCGGGAGCGAGACCTTCCAGTTCGGCACAGGCAATGCAAATCAGCTTCCGATGGATTTGCCCGCTGGGCCGGATTATGTTCTCGGTCCCGGAGACAGCGTCGTGGTGAACATGTGGGGCGTCGAATCTGGCCGGCTGGAGCGAGTGATTGATCGCCAGGGCCAGATCGCACTGCCCGAGGCAGGCACGGTGACTGTGACTGGGTTGACGATGAGCCAGGCGCAAAGCGCGATTCAACAGGCCCTCGGAACACAGTTTCAGAACGAGCACGTGGAATTGTCACTCGGTCGCGTGCGGACGGTGAGGGTCTACGTTGTGGGCGACGTGCAGCGGCCGGGGGCGTACGACGTGAGTTCACTGTCGACGGCCTTGAACGCGCTCTACGCAGCTGGAGGCCCCACAAGCCGTGGTTCCCTCCGCACCTTGAAGCACTATCGCGGCCAGCAACTGATTCGCGAAATCGATTTGTACGATCTGCTGTTGCATGGCGTGCGCACCGATCTCGAACGTTTATTGCCGGGCGACACGATTTTGGTCCCTCCAGTGGGCACTCAGGTTACGGTGGCAGGAATGGTGCGCCGGCCCGCAATTTACGAGCTGCGCAGCGAGCAGAATTTGAACGAAGTTTTGACGCTTGCCGGCGGACTTCTTGTCTCGGCCAGTTTGGAAGAGATTCGCGTGGAGCGTGTTGAGGCCCACGACAAGCGCACCACACTCAGCGTGCGCGTTCCTGACGGAGCAGAGGGAAGCGTCGCGGAGATGACCGCATTTCACGTGCAGGACGGCGACAATGTTACCGTTGCTCCGATCCTTCCTTATGACAACGAAGTGGTCTACCTCGACGGCCATGTCTTCAGGCCCGGACCCCACGCATGGCATGAGGGCATGACGGTGAATGACCTGCTTCGCTCATACAAAGACGTAATGCCTGAGCCGGCCGACTATGCCGAGTTGATTCGCCTTGATCCGCCGGATCTGCGGCCCGAAGTCATTAGCTTCGATCTCTCCGAATTGTTGATTGGCAACAATCCCATCCCGCTTCAGCCGTTCGATGTGGTGCGGGTGTTTGGCAGATACGAAATCGATCCGCCGAAAGTATCGATCCATGGCGAAGTGAATCGGCCTGGGGAATATCCGATGTCGGAAGGAATGACTGTTTCGGGGTTGGTGCGCATGGCCGGCGGCTTCAGGCGCAGCGCCTATCGCAAGGAAGCCGACCTGAGCAGCTACGTGATTGAGAACGATGAAAAGGTGCTGGTAAAGTATAGCGTTGTCGATATTGCCAAGGCGCTCAGTGGCGATAAAAGCGCCGATGCCGCGCTGCAGCCCGGCGATGTTGTCGGCATTCGGCAAATGACCGGATGGCAGGACATTGGAGCGTCGGTCACGATCGACGGGGAAGTAAGGTTCCCGGGAACCTACGGGATTGAAGAAGGCGAGCGCCTGAGCTCGGTGCTGGAGCGTGCCGGAGGGCTTCGTGACGACGCGTATCCCGCGGGTGCGGTTCTTGAGCGGGTCGCAGTGCGGCAAATGGAGGAGAACAACCGGCAGGAGATGATTCGGCGCATTGAAAGCACCATGCCGACGGTGTCGGCGGGGCTTTCAACGCCGCAGGATCAGCAAAATCTCCTCCAGACAATGCTGCAACAGCAACAACAGGTGCTCGCAAGCCTGCGCGGCCATGCATCATCCGGCCGGCTGGTAATCAAGATCTCGCCGGAAATGAGCGAATGGGAAAAGACTTCGGCGGACGTTGCGATGCGCGCCGGAGACCGGCTCAGCATTCCCAAGCGCCCCGACTTTGTCCTCGTCGGCGGTCAGGTGTACAACGCGACAGGAATCACCTACCGGCCTGGCAAGGACGCCAAGTGGTATTTGCGACAGGCGGGCGGCGTGACGCGCGACGGCGACAAAGGAAACATCTTTATCGTCCATGCCGATGGTTCTGTTGTGGGCGAGCACGGAAGCACTCTGTTCGGCAACAGCGTCCTCGATCTTCGCCTGCACCCCGGCGACTCGATTGTTGTGCCCGAGAAGGTGATGGGCGGCTCGCAGATTTGGCGCAACCTGATCGGCACCGCGCAGATCATGTCGTCGGTGGCCCTGACCGGGGCCGTGGCGGGCGCGTTCTAGCGATCATTGGCAGCACCGTAATCGAATTGCGATTCGATTCTTCGAGCACCAATCGTCGAATAAGAACGGCAAAGTCTCAACAGGCATTTTTCCGAGAATTCAAAGCATGATAGAAACTGAAGAACTCGCGGTTCATGAAGAGGTAACAAGGCCAGCGCCACTTTCACTCGTGGTGTTAAAGCTTTTGGCCGGGAACTTGCGCCTCTTAGGCTGGTTTTGCGGCGCCGGATTCATTCTGTCGATCGCAATTGCCCTTCTTATTCCCAGCCAATACAAATCTACAGTTCAATTGATGCCACCGGGATGGCAAAGCGCCGGTGCGAATCTGGCCGCGCCGTTTTCCGCTATTTCACTAACGTCGCCGACCGGCGCTGGGCTCGCCTCTGGGCTCCTAAGTTCGCGATCGCCTTCCGGTCCATTGCTGGGAATCATTGCCAGCAGGACGATGCAGGACGATCTCATCAACCGCTTCAACCTCCAGCACGTTTATGGCGCTCGATACTTGGCGGATGCGCGCAAGATTCTTAGCCGCAGAACGGAGGCGAGCGAGGATAAACCCACGGGAATCATCTCGATTACAGTCTCGGATCGCGACCCGGTTCGCTCGCGTGACCTGGCCGCAGCATATGTAGAAGAATTGAATGCGCTGGTCGTAACAATGGACACATCCGCCGCGCATACCGAGCGACAGTTTCTGGATCAGCGCCTTAAAGAAATTCAGACCGATTTGGAGTCGTCGGAGCAGCAACTTGGCCATTTCTCGAGCCGCACCGAAACAATGGACCAAAGCGCGCAGTCGAAAGCCATGCTGGATGCGATATCGACCGTCCAAGGGCAGCTCATCAGCGCCCAAACCGAGTTGCATGGCATGGAGGCCGCTTATACAGATGAAAGCGTGCGTGTAATCCAGGCCAAGGCGCGAGTGGCAACGCTCAGCGGGGAACTTCAGAAGCTGGAGGGCGCGGGCGGGGACAGCGATCTCGCGGCCGATACACAGGAATCCTACCCATCGTTACGGCAGCTTCCGTTACGCGGTGCTACTTATGCCGACCTCTACCGACATACCAAGACCCTTGAAGTCGCGTACGAACTGTTAAGCAGAGAGCTGGAAGCGGCCAAGATCCAGGAGGCGGAAGAGATCCCGAGCGTCAAAGTCCTCGACCCTCCCGTGATCGCCCAGAAGACGAGCTTTCCGCCGCGGATGCTCTTAATTTTGGCCGGGACACTTCTCGCCTTGATCATTGGCTGCGTGTGGGTCGTGAATGGCGAAGTGTGGCGCATGATCGACGATACGAATCAGTGGAAGGTCTTCGTGAAGGAACTGGCGGCTTCATTGCCGCGACAGGCAAGTAGGCGATGACAGTAGAACGTACCCTGGGATGGCCGGCCCGCACTGCAATGAAATGTGCCAGCACGCTGGGTGTGGACCACGCCATTGCATACACCGTCGGCGCCAGGGTCTGCGGCATTCTGGGCAGCGTCGGTACTGTCCTGCTGATTGTGCATTTCCTCAGTCCCGTGGAGCAAGGCTATTACTACACGCTGCTGAGCCTGGTTAACCTGCAGGTGATCTTCGAGCTGGGCTTCTCGGTCGTGATCCTGCAGCTGGCTGCCCACGAGTGCGTCCATCTGCGCTTTTCTAACGATGGCGGAATCGAGGGAAACCGGATCGCGCATGCAAGGCTCGCGTCTGTTTTGCGGAAGACTGTCCAATGGTATCTTGGCGCATCTTTACTCATGTTTCTGATTCTGCCGGTTCTGGGCGGGTTCTTTTTTTCGCGGCGCGCTGGTGAACGAGTTGAAGTCGCGTGGCAGGCGCCATGGGCGACAACGGTTGTTTTCTGCGTGGTGCTCTTCTTCCTGAATCCACTCAGTTCATTTATCGAAGGATGCGGACAAGTGCCGCAGGTTGCTCGCATGCGCCTGGGTCAAGCGGCCGGTGGAATTGCAGCCGCATGGATCACGCTCGTCTTGCATCACGGGTTGTATGCTCCAGCGATGGTGATGGGTGCTTATGTCGTCGTCGCGCTGGGATTTCTTTGGCGACGTCGGCGTCTTCTGCGCGGCCTTCTGCGCTACCGCTCCGGCGCAGCTGCTGTTTCGTGGCGTCAGGAAGTTTGGTCATTTCAGTGGAAGATCGGCGTCAGTTCGCTGTGCTCGAACTTTAACATCCTGATTTTTACTCCTGCTCTTTTCCTTCTTCGCGGCCCGATCGAGGCCGGGCAAATGGGAATGTCGATCAGCATCGTGGGATATTTGTGGACTGTGGTTTTGGCCTGGATGTCAACCAAGGCGACGCCCTTCGGTCAGATGATCGCCCGCGGTGAAGTCGAACGGCTGGATCGATCGTTCTTCCAGACTCTTTGGCGGGCAGTCACCGTTTTGGCGGCGCTTGTCTTGGCTTGCATGTTCGGCATCCTGACAGTGCAGCATTTAATGCCCAATCTCTCGATCCGTATGGTGTCGCCAACGCTTTTTGTTCTACTGCTGCTCACTGCGCTGAGCAACCTGGTTGTGCAGTGTGAGGCTGTATATTTGCGCGCGCGCAAGCGTGAACCTTTCCTAATGCAGTCGCTGGTTGTTTCGGCGCTCACGCTTCTGGGTGTCGTGGTGCTCGTTCCGCGATGGGGTGTCGCCGGGGGGAGCGTAACTTTCTTTGTCTGCAGCGGAGTCATCGGGGTCATCCTCGCGACCGCAATTTTCCAAAAGTGGCGCAAGGCCGAACACAGAGTTCGCGACATTGCGATCGCAATATAAGAGGCATGGGGGGCTGAGATGTTAGTGAGTAAGCTGGGGTTGCGAAAACCGGTCGATATCTATGCGCCTTGGCTGGCGCACTCGTATCGAACGCTTCGCGACATGACAAGTTGGCGATCCTCGAGGCCAACACCTTACGGATTTCTCCTCGCAGGCAATTCCGAAATGGCAACCGCCGACTTTGAGCCGAGTGAGGTCCAAGCCTTCCTCCGGGAGAGTGAAACTTGCGAAGTAGTCCTTGATATCGGCGCCAACGTGGGCTTCTATTCGTGCCTTGCCGCAAGCCGAGGCAAGCGCGTGATTGCGTTCGAGCCGGCGCCGCGAAATCTTAAGTTTCTTTATCGGAACCTTTGGTCCAATGGCTTCTCCGCGGCCGAGGTCCTTCCCGTCGGTCTTGGCAGGAAACCGGGCCTGATGCCGATTTACGGGAGTGGCGCGATGGCCTCGTTTGTGCCAGGGTGGGCGCAATCGCCCGGCCACCCGGTAGGCCTGGTACCGGTCACCACGCTCGATCTCGTGATGGAGAGCCGGTTTTCCGGAGAGCCGCTCTTGATCAAGATGGACGTTGAGGGTTTCGAGGTGGAGGTGCTCGCGGGAGCCTCCGGGATTTTAAGCCGTCGCCCAAAACCAACTTGGATGATGGAAATCCTGCTTGCGGATGTTGCGATTCCAGGGGGCCTGAGTCCTGGTTTTGCCCGAACCTTCGATTTCTTCTGGTCGCACGGTTACCAATGCAAGATACTCGGTCAGCAGGAACAGCCCGTGTCTCCTGAAACTGTAGACGGCTGGGTTTGCTCGGGGCGGGTGGAAACTGGCGGACACAACTTTCTGTTTTTTGGTGAATAACTCAGATGGAACGGCCGCACAAAGTATTGATCACTGGTGGACACGAAGTTGGCGGGCTCACTTCGTTCGCAGAAGCGTTGTCTGAGGGATTTCAGCAGCTCGGGATACCTGGCGAGGTCATCTCTCCCGTTCGCATATGGTCTCGACTGCGAGAACTGCGCGACCCGAATGTGCTCAAGATCTTGAGTACAACTGCGGTGTTTGCGTCGCCCATGGCCCGGCGAGCCATCTGTGTTGCGCACGGATGCCCATGCGCGGATGTGCAAGGATGGGCCAAAGTGATCGGGTTCCTTGGCTCCTATAAGCTTGCGAATGTCTGGCCGGGAATCAAGCTCGTGGCCGTATCGGACTATAGCGCGATCCATCTTGTGGAGATCTTCGACCTCAAGTTTGATGCGGTGATTCGCAATCCATTCAAAGGGATATTTCTGAGTGCCCCTGGAAATGATCAGGAGAAACGAAACCTCATTACATTTGTAGGACGATTAGACCCTGCCAAGAATATTCACCGCCTCTTGCTGCCCGTGTGCGACATCCTGAACGAACACCCTGACTTGCAGGCATATATTGTCGGCGACGGCCCGCAAGGGACGATGTTGCGCAAGATTGCGGCAGGCAATCCTCGCATCGTTTTCACGGGATCGATGGACAGCGAGTCGGTTCGCGATCTCCTCCGCAAGACAAGAGTCTTTATCTCTGGAAACCAGACGGAGCCGTTCGGGATTACCTACCTGGAGGCATTAAGTCAGGGTTGCGCAGTAGCCATGCCCGCATCAGGTGGAGGAGTCGAAATCGCACCTGAATTGGTCGGAAAACAAATACACCTTCTTCCGATTTCGCTGGAACGCCGGGGAGTTCGATCCATGTTGGAGCGTGCTCTTCACTGCGAGGCAAAGAGCATCGATTTGGCAGACTATTCAGCCGAACGTGTCGCCGCTCAGTATCTTCAGGTCGACGCCGGAGTTGAGCTGATCTCCGGGCGCTGGGGATCCCGCCGTCTTCAATGCCTGAATTGCTCGTGACGAATGTTGCCATCGCCGCCGGCGGCAAGAATTCACTAAGGTGGTTGTTTCCGCTCGGATTCTCAGTGGCCTGCCTGCTGTTTTGGTGGCTTCCGAGTATTCTTTTCCGTTTTGTCGGGCTTGTGGATCCAATTGAATCGTGGACTTTAAGAATAAGCGCAGCCGCGTTGGGAATCTTTCTCGCCGGGTATTTCTTGCCGGCGCGGATGCCAAACGGGCCCGCGATTTCGCAGCGCACCATTGATCTTTGCGAATGCTTTTCTTACAGTGCGACAAAATTCGTAGCGATTCCTGCATTCATTGTGGGCCTGAGGTTCGCGCTTTACCGTGCGGGCACGCCTTATGGCGAAGGGAACGATATCTCCCTCATTACCCAGGCGATCCTCTACTTCCACATGTTTGTCGCTTACATGTTTATTGCGACTGTGCCCGACTGTGTAGGCGCAAACCGCCGCCGGGTGTTTATCGTCTCCACGCTGGTCATCCTGCCGAGGTTGTTCATTTCGCTGTACTGGGAACGCTTTTTTGTTGGGCAGACCATCGTATGTATTCTTTTTCTTCTTCTGGCTCGCGGTTGGATTCATCTCTCGTTTAAGCGCGTGTTTCAGCTCGGTCTTCTTGGGCTGCTGATCCTCTTCGTGCCATCGTTGACCCGGGGAGACCCTATCTTAGGCATTGATACCCGCGGGATGCCGCGGTGGCTCGATTTCTTTCAGGGCGGAAGCACTCTGCATTTTTTTCAGGATGATCGCCGTAGCATCCGCTCGGACTGTCCGCCGCTCCTGGTATCGGTGACTGCCAAGCTCATTCCCTACGAGACTCTGCAGGTGTGCACCATGGATGTCGGCGATGCACACAATACAGTCGCCACGCTGGATCACTTGCTAACTCGACAAAATAGCAACGACCTGGGAACCGGTACGGGATCGATCTACATTTTTGAACTCTATCTTACAGGTGGGACGCCTGCGATCTTCATTGGTTCATTGTTATTTGGTGCGATTTGCCGACGGTTTGTCGAATCGATGGCATACCGATCGCTGTTTGCCGGCATATGGGCTGAGTGCCTGGTGCGAGCTCTTTTTGCTCCGCGAAGCACGCTTGGCCACGTCTTTGAACGGATTCCTAGCCTTCTGATCGCCACGCTGGTTGTTGTCGTTTTCTGCCGGTGGGCCAGTATCCTCCGCCATTCTCCTCTGCCTTCGCGGATGCCCGCCTGATTCTCAAGGGATCCTCCATGCCCATCGTCACAATCGTCACCCCAGTATTCAATGCCGCGCCATGGCTTGAGGAGATGCTTGCCTCAGTCGCTGCGCAGACTTTCGACACCTGGGAGCATATTCTGGTCGACGACTGTTCCTCCGATCAGTCGGTCGCGATGATCGAGCGTGCTGCAGCGGGCGACCCGCGCATCAAGTTATTGAAGCTGGATTCCAACCGGGGACCTGCGTTTGCGCGCAATCGCGCGCTTGAAGTGGCGCGGGGCAGATACATTGCTTTCCTCGATGCTGACGACCTTTGGTTGCCAAAGAAACTGGAGCGTTGCCTGGATTTGATGGAACAGCGCCAATGCACCTTTGTCTACCACGCTTTTCGCTACCTTTCCGCGGACGGCAGATACGTTGGTGCGGTTGTGAAGGGGCCATCCCGTCTCACGTTCAAAACACTCCACACACGACGTGGAACAGGGGACTGCATGAGCATCGTGATCGACCGGACAAAAGCAATGGACTTTCGTTTCTTTGAGGCCACGCGTGACTGTCATGAAGACTGGCTGGCGTGGCGCGGATTGGTTCTAAAAGGGCATGTTGGGTTCCTGCTTCCCGACGATTTAGGCCGTTATCGTCTGTCGACCGGCAGTAGAAACGCCGACAAGATCTCAGCCGCCAAAAAAGTGTGGCATTTGTACCGTGGATTCGAAAGGCTGCCGTGGTTGCGGGCCGCCAACTGGTGGTTACAGTATTCCTGGAATTCGTTCTGGATGCGCTTGCAAAGTCGGCCGCGCGCACATGCGCGAAGTGGCCACGATGACTTCATTGCCGCAAGGAATGTTGTCTGCGACGCGAAGCAGACTCACATTTCACCTGTCTCAGAGTGACTGAAAATGATTGCAGAACTACGCCGGTACGGGCTCGTGCTGCGAGCCGCGATATTTGTACTTCCTGTCGCCTCATTTGTTTTGGCGGGGTTTGTCAGCGTTCATTGGATGGGAGTCAAGCCAGGGCTCACTTCGGCTGAGAACCTGTATCTGGCATTGTTCACCACGATGGTGTGGTCGATCGTGGCGGAGCGCCAGGAAGTCAGCAGCATAACGAAAGTCAGCGCCGAAAATACAGGAATTCGCGCGTCGTCTGCCGCGTGCGGGATTACCTACGCCGCAACGTTCATTGCGCTCTTCTTTGTCCATCAACTCTTTTATTCGCGGACATTCATTATCCTCAGCGCTGCGTTTCTCCTGCTTCTGACCGTCACGGTCCGTACGCTGGTGCGGATTCTGCTTCGGACGGTCGGCGGGCACCGTTCCGTGTTCAGGGTGGTCATCGTGGGAACGGGCCACTTTGCGGCGCAGGCGGCCATGCGGATTCAGCACAACGAATTCGTCCGGTCTGTCGTTGTGGGGCACATCCATTTGCCCGGAGAGGAGATTCACGTAAAGAACGTTCCCGTCTTTCAAATGGACCAAATGGATGCAATTGAGAATCTGAACGCGGATAATATCCTGATTGCGGTTCCAACAGACGAGTACAGCTGCCTTCGCCGTTGCATTTCAAAGCTGAATGGTCTTGGCAAGCCGATTCGCGTCATCGTGAATTCGGGCAATGGAATGAAGGTGCGGGACCGGGTGATCCAGTTCGGCCGCCTTCAAATGCTGGATCTCGATCCCAGCCCGATGCCGACCATTGGCTATTTTCTTTTCAAGCGCATTTTCGACATGGCTTTTTCCAGCGCGGTACTGCTGGTTTTGGCCATCCCGATGCTAGCGATCGCTCTGGCGATTCGATTGACTTCTCGCGGCCCGATCCTCTTCAGACAGCAGCGAGTGGGCAGAAACGGCAAGCTCTTCACGATGTACAAATTTCGGACGATGCGGGTGGCTACAACGAACGAAGGAGACACGCGCTGGACCGGAGAGGACGACCCGCGGCGCACATCAGTTGGTGGCTTTTTGCGAAAATCGAGCCTGGATGAGCTGCCGCAATTCTTCAATGTTCTAAAAGGCGAGATGAGCGTGGTGGGGCCAAGGCCCGAGCGGCCCCATTTTGTGGGGAAGTTTCGCAAGAATATTACCCTCTATCAGACGCGGCACCATCTCAATGTCGGGATCACGGGGTGGGCACAGGTCAATGGACTGCGAGGAGATACGTCGATCCCGAAGCGAGTCCGATATGACCTCTACTATCTCCACCACTGGAGCATGTTATTCGACTTGCGCATCATCTTTATGACCATATGGGGCGGATTCACGGGCAAGAATGCTTATTAAGGTCTAAGCGGCCACTCAATAAGTAGAGAATGAAAATCAACGGGGCCACACACTGCTAAAGCTGCGGTGTGTGGCCTTTTTGTTGGCTGCGCCGAGGCCGGCCTCAGGCGATTTCGTAGGGATGCCGTTGATGCCGGGACAGCAGGCTGGCGGCAATATCATCGCCCTGGATCATTTCCGTCTTGGGATCCCAGTAGATGTGATGTTCCACTTTCATGACGATCCAATGCAGCAGGCAGGTAGAACATGCTCGGTGGCCAATCTCGGCCGGCGCGACCGGCGCTTTCCTGGAATGAATGCAGTCAAGCCAGTTTCCATGCTGATCGTCGGATGTGTAGACGTGATATTCCGTTGGGCCAATCACCGAGTCGAGAATTGCGGGGTCGCTGGCGCGAAGCGGGGCTATCGTGACAGGGGGAGAATTCAAGGACGCTGTCGGGGTGGTGCCGGTGTCTCTGCACACAAAAATCCAGCCTTTGTCGCCGATCCACTTGATGCCGTTTTCAAAGTCGCCTGAGATTGTCATGACGATGCCGTTCTCATAGCGGCCATACGTTTTGAAGGAGCCGTGAACATTCCAGAGGCCTTCGGTCGGGAAATCGGCGTGGCCCCAGAGTTCGACAGGACCAGTCAGCTCGGTATCCATTCCCCAGTGCGCGGTATCTACATGATGCGCACCCCATCCTGTGATCATGCCCGCGCCGAACTGTTCCATGCGCAGCCATCCGGGCCGGTCGAATCCCTTTTGCGGCATCACGCGGTCAACGGTGTAAGGCACTTTAGGCGTTGAGCCGAGCCACTCATCGTAATTGAACCCTTCAGGAACCGGCATAGGTTGCGGATCGCCGCCGGCGGGGTCGCCCGGAAGGCCGACTTCGACCCGCTGAACAGTGCCGATGCGGCCATTGCGCACCAGTTCCACGGCGCGGGCAAATTGCTTCCACGAGCGCTGCTGCGATCCCACCTGAAGAATCTGCTTGCTGGCATTCACGTGATCGACCATGGTGCGTCCATCCCTGATGGTCAGCGACGCC